>JAKLQL010000611.1 GCA_022013395.1 Acetobacterium sp. | reverse complement strand
AGGGGTTACCAGTATTGATGATATTACTGATATTTTTCCTGAAAACGTGGTCGCCCGGGTGGAAACTCTGGATGGCGAAAAAGTGATCTATATCGAAACCACTGAAAATGACGGTCAAAACAGAGCCGTGGATATGCGCATGTGGTTTTCAACCAAGTATGGTGTACCACTGAAAACCGAAATGCTTAGCAATGGTACCGTTACGATGAGTTCTGTAGTCACCGGTATTTCCGCCGATACCATCGCTGACAGCCAGTTTATACCACCGTCCAACGTTGTGTTTACGGATTTTTCATCCATGAATCTGGATGATCTCACCGATATCACCAGCCCATGATTGGATGCGAAAAAAATGAACTAAATGTCATTTCTATCGTTCTATTTTTAGTCAAAACAAATAAAAGCCATTTGCATTAATTCTGCAAATAGCTTTGTTATCTAATAAATGGTGATCCCGAATGGACTTGAACCATCGACCCCTACCATGTCAAGGTAGTGCTCTGCCAGCTGAGCTACGAGATCACTTTTGCTGCTTGATAATTTTACATGATTCTATCCAAAAAGTAAAGCACTTTTTAAAAAGTAGTTTCCGCTGTTAACGTGAAGTAACTCCGTTTGATGTAAAACTCGTTGTAACTGATCGGCATATTGTCTTCCATAGAAATGATATTTTGAGACACTAAAAAGCAACACTCATCATGATCGATTTGCAGAGTTTCCCGGACCTCCAGAGGCGGATGGACAATATCAATATTCAGCATCTTTTTGTGCTGAAATTGAAGTTTTCCCTTTTCCATAAACCCATGAAAATTGGCAAAATTAATCACATCTTCCACAATCGGGTTCCCTTTCTGATAGGGTAAAAAGATGGTTGAATATTGGATCACCTCATCTTTTATTTTAATGGCTTTCTGAATTTTGATCACCTTTTCAAAAGAACCGATTTTAAGCTCCCGCATCAGCTTTCGTCCCGGCGTAATAACCCCGACACTCACCAGTTTGACTTCTTCAACTTCACCTTTTAAACTGTCAATCTCGTCAAAATAAAACTGATATTGGTTGGCCGATGGTTCACAGACATAATTTCCCTTTCCGGGAATGGTGTAGATATACTTTTCATTGACCAACAAGGCCAGACTTTTTCGCAGCGTGGTTCGGCTGACGTCGAACTGCTCTGACATTTCATTTTCCGAAGGCAACAGATCCCCAGGTTTTAGTATGCCTTTTTCAATTTTTCCTTTAATATCATTAACGATATCAAGATATAAAATTTTTCTCATTGCCCATCACCCATTCATTGTAAAAGCCATTGTTTACAAATACTGACCCCTTCGATGGCATCGCTGGAAAAGCCATCCGCACCCACATATTTGGCATAGTCGGTTCCTGCCAAGGCGCCCCCCAGGATTATTTTTAAATCATCCCGTAGTCCCTGGGCCTTGATTTCGTCAATGACTTCTTTAATATTTTCCACCACTGATGTCAAAATACCGCTAATGCCGAGAATTGCCGGTTTTTCTTTTTTTATAATTTCAATAAACCGTTCAGTAGAAACATCGGTTCCCATATCGATGACTTCAAACCCTTCTGCTCTTAACATACTGATGAAAATATTCTTACCAACGTCGTGGATATCATCAAAAACAGTGCCAACCACTATTTTACCCAGGCGATTTCCTTCTGATAATTGGGTACTGTCCATCCCCATCATTCTGAGAATGTTGGAGACCAACTCTCCTGCCATAATAAGATCAGCAATGTAGTATTCGCCCTCTTCATAACGGACAGCAACCCGTTGCAGCGCATAATTTAACTGCCTGGCAATTTTTTTCTTATCTTTTCCAGATTCAATTTCCGCTGCCACCAATGCCATCGCCCGTTTTTCGTCAATTGCCTCAACCGCAGAAATAATTTTTGTCTCCATCATTTTCCACCTGTTCGTTTTAAAACTAAGATTTTTTAATGCGTCGTCATGACTTTTTACTCAATCATGTTTTTTTACTAATGTCTT
>JAKLQL010000610.1 GCA_022013395.1 Acetobacterium sp. | reverse complement strand
CAGTCCCACATTTGAATTGCCTACGCTGTAGGCCACTGTTCCGTAATTAAAGACCTTTTCTTCCATACTTTTGGTGCTGCCAGTGGTGCCGCAGCCGGTTAATATCCCGGCAACCAAAACACCCGTTAACAATAAGGTTAAGACCTTGCTTCTCTTTTTCATTTTCTCCTCCAAGTAAATTTCTCTTTTTTTATTTTGGGATCCAGCATATCTCTAACCGTATCCCCCAGTAAGTTAACTAGCATGACTGCCATAAAAATAGCACAACCTGGTGCTAAAATTACCCATGGCGCTGTTTGTAACATGCTTCGCCCATCGCTCATCATTGAGCCCCACTCGGCAATGGGGGGCATGGCTCCCAGTCCTAGAAATGACAAACTCGCCAACTCCATCATCATGGTGCCAATATCCAGAGTGGCGGTTACCAGAATCGGACCAATTATGTTGGGCAGGATATGTTTAAAAACAATTTTTGTGGGTCGGGAACCGCTGAGTTTGGCCGCCGCTATATAGGGCATGTTTTTGATCGATAAAACCTGCCCTCTGGCCAGCCGGGCAAACTTTGGCCAGGAAATACAGGCCAGGGCCACCACCGCATTGATGATGCCACCTCCTAATACGCCGGCTACGGCAATCGCAAAAACCATCCCGGGAAAGGCCAGAAAAACATCGGATACCCGCATGATGAATGAATCAATTTTGCCCCCCTTATAACCGCAAAACAACCCCACCAGGGTGCCTAAAGTGGTGATTAATCCTACCAGCAGCAAAGCCGAATAAATGGTGGTCTGGCCGCCCATCATCACCCGGGATAGCATATCCCGACCATAACGGTCAGTACCCAAAGGATGTTCCTGACTTGGTGACTGTAATGCAATGGTCAGATCCTGGGCATAAGGATCGTAGGGTACCAGCTGCGATGTAAAAGCCGCTGTCAAAAGCAGTAATCCCACCAGCGACGCAAAAATAAATAGCTTGATCATAATCTGGTCTTGCTTTTTTTTATGGGCTCTGATCTTAATTGCCGCGGTTTTAACAGTTGTTAATTCCATGTCAAAGCCTCCTGTTCCAGTCGAATTCGGGGATCAAGATAATGGTATGTCAGATCGGTAATCAGGTTGACCAGCACATAAATAAGCGCCATCCAGATCACATAGGCCTGAATCATCGGGTAGTCTCGCATCATAATCGAATCTACGGCCAGTTTGCCCACCCCATCCCACATAAAAATAGATTCAACAATAGCAGTACCACCGAGCAGTGAACCAATCGATAAAGCCAACAGGGTAATGATTGTCAGCATTGATGACGTTAGCACACTGGCATAAAGCACCACCGGTTCCCTGACGCCTCTGGCCCTGGCACCCATCACATAATCTTTATTCAGTTCTTCTAACACCGTAGTGCGAACCTGTCTAGTATATTTGGAAGCCATGGTGATCGCCAGCGTCAGCGTCGGTAAGACGATGCTCTTCCAGCCGCCACTCCCCATCACCGGAAACAATTTGAGTTTTAAGGCAAAAAAATAAATCAGCAGCAGCGAAACGAAGAAACCGGGCAGCGAATTTCCAATAAAGCTTAAAAAACGAATCAGGTAATCGGTGAATCGATTGTGGCGGACCGCCGATAAAACTCCAAAGGGGATGGAAATCAGAACGGTAAGCAAAATCGAAGTCAAGGTCAGGAGGATGGTTGCCGGTAATTTTGAAACAAAGGTCTCAAAAACCGGTTTATTCGAAATATAAGAAACTCCCATATCCCCAGTGACCACACCACCAAGCCAGGTCATATATTGAATTAAAAAAGGCTTGTCTAAGCCCAGCTCTTCCCGTTTTTCTGCTTTGATGGTTTCAGATACGGCCCCGCCGGAATTGTCATAGCGTGCATCCACCGCATCTCCCGCCACGGTCTGCATCAGAGTGAATGATAAAAGGGTGATCCCCAGAATGATTGGAATCAGCTGAAATAATCGTTTCCCAATATATTTTTTCATTTTCTGTTATCCTTTTCTTTCATGCTCATTTGCGTGCGAGTGATTCTTAATTTGGCTCATAATTGTCTCCTTTTTCAAAAAAAACCAGTAAGTTCAAATTCTCTTCAGAGAATCGCTACCTCACTGGCTTATTATCTGTTACTTTTTTACTTTAATGGTTAGCATTAAAACCTAATCTAAACTAGTTTATTTTTCCGCAAATATCATAAACATCGGGGTGGATGCGTAATTGATTTGCTCCTCTTTATCCCAAACCAAGGCACCAATTTCCTGCTCTACCAACACCTTTTTAAACCCCGTATTTATCAGCACTGCCGCATCCCATTGGGGTCTCATGGTTCGGCTTAGCGGCAGATTTTTGGCAATTTCTTCCATGGCTGCGGTGTTTGTTTGAACGTAATGATCCTTGACCCCTTCTTTTTCGGAATTTACCCGATCCTGATGATATTCATTTCTTTTCTGTTCATCATAAAGATGCAGATACCAATTGGCATCAAAATTCAATATTCGCCCACCAGGAGCCAGTACCCGGTGCCACTCCTGATAGGCCAGATCCGGCTTTTCCAGATTCCAGGTTAGATTCCGGGTAATGATCAAATCAAAGGTATTATCCTCAAAATTAAGCTGATGGGCATCCATTTGCAAGAATTTAATACTGTTCTGATAAATACCGGCATTCTTTTTTGCCTGTTGCAGCATCGCATCGGTATAATCCACAGCGGTAACATCGTACCCACAGGATGCCATCGCAATAGCAAAAAATCCCGGGCCGGTTCCGATATCCAGAACCTTTAATTTTCTGCCAATTATCGCCGGTTTATGGCTATTGATCAGTTCTTTCCAGACATCCAATTTATAGCTGTTAAGCTCGGCCACATTTACCTCAGAATACCCATCTGATCGGGCGTCCCAATAGTTTTCTACTTTTTTAAGAATATTTTCCATATTAATCCTTTTCCTCCTAAATAAATTCTAAATTGATATCCTCATCAATATCATTCTTGTTTTAACTGCACAAATAAAAAAGCCATGCCGAACTAAACCGATCTTCTGACCAGATTAAGTCTTCATGACTTTGTTGTTTACTTTTATTCTTTTTTTTCATTTTCTCATAATGAATTGTTAATGTCAAGTCCCATCGATCGACTGATGAACAATCTATTCATACTTAATAACTATTGAGAGATACTATTTTTTATGGGAAAAATTACGATCTCAAAAAATAACTAAAAAAAACCAT
>JAKLQL010000609.1 GCA_022013395.1 Acetobacterium sp. | reverse complement strand
CTGGTGGATACCCATCGGGAAGAAGGTTATAGTCTAAAAACCCTGGATGTGGAGGCCTATCTCATCGATCAACTTCAGAATGCCCTGTCTTATACCGGAGTCAACATCATGTCCCGGCTAGCCAACCGGGGAATCTGTTATGATCTGCTAAGACTCCCTGAGGCAAACCGATTGGTACCATGCTTATTGGGACTGGATATTTCCAAAGAGTTGATGCTCAATCACCGAAACTACACCACTATCAAAGAATATACCCAACTACTGAAAAACCTGGTTTAAACATTAACAACACAAAATACCGCTGTTTTCTTAAAAGAAAACAGCGGTATTTAATTTAGATGAATTTTTTCTCCCCCGAACCATCCTGATATCCCGGTTCGTAGAGCTGATCATTGATCACCCGGAAAACGTCAGCAATTAAATAAAGTACTCACAATTACCCTTGGCATTATATTCCTTAACCAAATCAGCTAAAGTAATATGATCAACCACATCTTCAATTGCTACTTTAATCTTCTTCCAGACATCAACCGTCACGCAACGATCGGCCCGATCACAGCTTCCCGGTTCATCCAGACAGGCAACGGGTGACAGTTCCCCCTCCATCAGCCGTAAAATCATCCCAACCGTATAGTCTTCGGGCGCATTTGCCAGTTGGTATCCGCCCTGGGACCCCCGGACACTCCGGACAAATCCAGCTCTTGAAATCTGAGTAATAATCTGTTCTAAATATTTTTCTGAAATCTCCTGACGCTCAGCAATCTTTTTAATGGGAATATACTCTCCAGTATTGTTAATCGCCAGGTCCAGCATTAGGCGCAAGGCATATCTGCCTTTAGTCGATATTTTCATGATGAGTATAACCCCGTTGACAAGTAGCGTTCGCCGGTATCTGGCAGCAACACCACAATGGTCTTTCCTTTGTTTTCCGGCCGTTTGGCAAGTTCTGTTGCTGCATATAAAGCTGCTCCAGAAGAGATTCCGACCAGTAAGCCTTCTTTTCTGGCAATATCTCTTGATGTTTTAAAGGCATTGTCATTGCTAACCTTGATGATTTCATCATAGACCTTGGTGTTTAACACCTTCGGAACAAAACCGGCGCCAATCCCCTGGATTTTATGCGGACCCGGATTTCCTCCGGAAAGCACTGGCGAAGCTTCTGGCTCGACCGCAACGACCTGTACACCTGGCTTCTTTTCTTTTAACACTTCACCAACTCCGGTGATCGTTCCGCCAGTGCCAATACCAGCTACAAAAATATCCACTTCGCCATCCGTATCGTTCCAGATTTCAATGGCAGTTGTTTGGCGATGGATTTCCGGATTAGCTGGATTTTCAAATTGTTGAGGAATATAGGCGTTTGGAATGGTTGCGGCCAATTCACTGGCCTTGGCAATGGCGCCCTTCATACCCGTTGCACCTGGTGTCAATTCCAGCTCTGCACCTAAAGCGGAAAGCAGATTACGACGTTCCACGCTCATGGTTTCCGGCATCGTTAAAATAAGACGATAGCCCTTTGCCGCGGCTACAAAAGCCAAACCAACGCCGGTGTTGCCACTGGTTGGTTCAATAATTACGGTACCTTCCTTGATCAGGCCGGCCTTTTCACCCGCTTCAATCATCGCAAAACCAATCCGATCCTTGACTGAAGATAAGGGATTGAAGTATTCAAGTTTCGCCACCAGCTTTGCTTCCAACTCCAAACTTTTTTCATAATTGGATAATTCCAAAAGCGGTGTATTTCCGATTAAATCCGTTAGATTTTTT
>JAKLQL010000608.1 GCA_022013395.1 Acetobacterium sp. | reverse complement strand
TGAAACTGGGCGGTTTATACGCTAATTTATATCTAAGTGCATCAGATAATTAATAGACTACTGTGAGCTTCGCTGCCTGTTTACATCAAACAATTTCTACACTGTACGTCGGACAGTCTAACGACTGTTCGCCTACACATTACGAAATTGTTTATGAAAACAGACATCGAAGCAATAAACGTTTGTGATTATTTTAAAATTCAGGAGGTTAAAATGAAAGGTTGGTTATTAAGAAATCCCGGCAAAATGGAAGATCCTTCGATTGTGAAAATTATGAAGGTTGTGGAAGAACTGAATGTGGATTTGGCTGTCGTTGATCCGCTGCAAATACATGTGGTCTGCGACCATGATTTTGACGGAAAACTTTATGTGGGTGACGAAATCATGGAGGTTCCGGATTATGTGGTGGCTGCTTTCTTCACTGAAAAGAATTATCATACCTCAGCGGCGTTAAGAATGCTGGAATCCCTGGGCGTGCTGTGTATTAATTCTTACGATGCCATTAAAAATGTCGACGATAAGTTGCTGACCTTTCAGTTGGTAGCTGAGTCTATTGAAGAAGTCTGTTTTCCTAAAACTCTGCTGGTGACCGAGTATACCGAAGCATCCTTTGTCAGCAAGATTTTTGATTATCCGGTGGTTATGAAGGTCATGCACGGCAGCAAAGGTAAGGGCGTTGTGTTGGTCAATAATGAAAAAGAACTAGACAACCTGATCAGCATGAGCACCGCCAGCGAAATCGGCGATGAAATTATTATTCAGGAATGTATTGCTGCATCGTCTGGTCGGGATCTGCGGATGATTCTGGCCAATGGGAAATTTGTCAAATCTTTTATCCGTCAAAATGAAAAGAGTTTTCGTTCCAATCTTGCCAAGGGTGGTCATATTGTTGAATACACCCCGCCGGCAGCAGTGATTGAGGCAGCCGAAAAGGTGGCTCAGTTGTTGAAGATCAATATGGGCAGTGTCGATTTTCTCTTTGGTGAAAATGATACCTTCTATTTATGTGAAGCCAATGCCATGCCTGGGGTTGCCTTTGACATTAAAGTGATGTTTGCCGATTTAATGAAACAGGTGAAAAACAGACCGGAACCGATCTGGAAAAAACGTTTGAGAGAAGGTGGCAAAACATGCTAGGTTGGTTATTAGTCAATCACGAAACCTTGGAAGAACCATCGATCCAGACAATTATTGCGCTCATCGAAAAAATGGGTGTCAATATCAGAACCGTCGATGTCAGCGAGGTCCAGGTGATGTGCGATCCGAGTGAAAGCCAGCACTGTTTTATCGGTGGCGAAGCGGTAGATGTACCAGACTTTTCCCTGTCAGCATTTTTCGGCGGGAATAATTACCACAGCAAGGCCGTTGTCAAAATGCTGGAATCTTTAGACGTGCTGTGTGTCAATAGCTCCGAAAGCCTGAACAACACCGCTGATAAGCTGTTGACCTTTCAAAAACTAGGTGCCGCCAATCAGGGCTTTTTATTCCCTAAAACGGTGCTGATGACCCCCAAAACAAAACCTTCTTTTATTGCCAGTGAACTGGGACTGCCATGTGTGGTCAAGGTGATGCATGGTAGCAAGGGAAAAGGGGTTGTTCAGATCAAAACCGAAAAAGAACTGGAAAATATCCTGGATATTTACGCCGCCATGAATTTTGATGACCATATTCTGATTCAGGAATGCATTGCTGCCTCAAAAGGCCGGGATATGCGGATTATGTTAAGCGGTGGAAAATTCTCAACCGCTTATATCCGGGACAATGGCGATAACTTTAAATCCAATCTTTCTCAGGGCGGCGATCTGCAGTTTATTACGCCACCGGCTGAGGTAGTGGAAATTGCCGAAAACGCTGCCTCGGTACTGGATATCTACTTTGGTAGCATTGATTTTCTGTTTGGCGAAAATGACACCTATTACATCTGTGAAGCTAACTCGATGACCGGACTGACCTATTCCAAGGATGCCCTCAGCAACAGCCAAAGCAATCCCTTGCTGCTGACTCTGAAGAACATTATGGAAGAGGCGCAGAAACGTAAAATGAACAGGTAAACAACTATAAATAAGCCAAGTTAATACGATAAAATAACTTAAAACAGTCAGTAAAGCCTTAGGGTCGAAGCTGACTGTTTTTTTAAAATATCAGATTGACCAGGATTGTTAAGATCACATCCATAAAGTAACTTATAAAGGAGCTATGATTAATGAAAACAACAAAGTATTTCAGTCTGGCGTGTTTAAAAATTGCCAAGTCTATTCTGGGAGCCTATACATCCATTCAGGATGGCTCAAAAGAGATGACCATTGAGTCCAACGTGTTAATGTCAGACGAGCTGGATAACCCACCGGTAAATGATAAAATTCAAACCATTTTATTAAAATTTAGTGATGAGCTGGATCCGACGAGCATCGCTGATGCGGTGAAGCTGTATCGCATTGATAGTGCCGGGAATTCGGTCGAGGAAGCTTGTACGGTAAAAATCGATCTCAACGATCCTAAAAGCATCCGCATCAACAATAAGGATATCACCCGGTTTGCCCAGGGGGAAGCCTATCAGCTGGTGATAAAAAGCAGCCTGGGTTCAAAGACTAAGGCATCACTGGGTTGTGACTATGTGGGCTATTTTGCCACCAATATTGATTTTGATTTATCCGGAAACCCTGAGTTAAACGAGGGACGAACGCAGATTATTATCGCCAGTGATTTTCATTTGGGCGTGGATTCATCTTTTGCCGAGCTGGAAAAAAACAAACAGGCTCTGGTAGATTTTTTAACTCAAATAAAGGCAGCTCCCAATGTGAAAGAGCTAGTCATTGGTGGTGACTTGCTGGATGAGTGGTTTTTACCCATGGATTATCAGATGCCGGAGGAAAAAGCCGCCTTCTTTGATCAGGTGGCAGCCAATAACCAGGCCATCGTGGACGGCTTTAATGCCATCATCAAGGCCGGGGAAATTAAGGTAACTTATGTCCCTGGGAATCATGACTTGCTACTCACCGAGGCAGATGTGGCTCGGATTTTTCCGGGCATCAGTCAGGCCAGAGCGGAGCTGCAGGGTCTGGGCACCTATGTCACCGGTCCCAATTCAGAAATTGTCATTGAGCATGGCCACAAATATAATTTTTTCTGTACCCCTGATCCGATTTCGAACAGAGCGATCACAAACGATGATACCAATATCTTGCCACCGGGTTATTTCTTTACCCGAATCGCCACGACCTGTGTGATTGAGGGACATCCCCAATCGGATAATATTTTTCCGGAGATGATTCCCAATAAAGAAGACCCCAGTCAATTTAATGCCTATTTATATTACGAAACCTGGAAAGCCATTTTGTTGGTATTACCGGTCAAAGAAAGCTTTGATGACAAAGTTTTGAAAACCAATCTTGATGGATTCACCGAGAATTATTCCATTAACGACTGTATCCCCCAACAAGATAAAGAAACTGGGATCATCGATGCGACCCTGTACCACAATATTCAGGATAGCTGGGAAGAACGGCAGAACATCAATGGCGTAACGGTTAAAATCCCTGTCAGTGAAGCCATCACCCGGGCGGCTGTTCCGGCTTTTACCGATTATCAGGCTAAAACGCAGTTTTTTGATGTGGATGCCTCCAAACGCATTGTTGTTTTTGGTCATACCCATGTAGCAGATGTCATCCCCATGACCAATCTCATCAATCAGAAAACCATTTATGCCAACAGTGGAACCTGGATTGACAATGCTCAGGGTTATCCCACCCGAACCTTTATTGTGATCACCCCGCCCAAAGCCGATTCGGCCATTGAATCGGTTAATCTATATCAGTATTCACCTGATCAGACCATAACCCAATGGACGGACGGTCAGGCGATTCGGATTTAAAGGACACGAATTAAAAAACATAATAATTTAAAGCTCCCATAGTTACGCTTTGAGCGAATCTGTGGGAGCTTTAAGATTATACAGCTATTATTATATGAAAACTATAAGGGAGAAAAAGATGCCGATGATCCATACAATTGAACCAGTCTATGATAAAAAATCAAAAATTTTGATCTTGGGAACATTCCCGTCAGTAAAATCCAGAGAAAGCGGTTTTTACTACCAGCATCCTCAAAACAGATTCTGGAAAGTCATCAGTGCTCTGGCGGGCGAGCCAATCCCTGGTACGATTGAAGAAGAAAAGACGCTGTTGTTAGAAAAACATATCGCCGTCTGGGATGTGATTTATTCCTGTGACATCAACGGCTCAAGTGACAGTTCGATTAAAAATGTGGTGCCGAATGATATCCGGGCATTATTGGATAAGACCGACATCAAAACCATTTACGCCAATGGTGGCAAAGCTTTTGAATTGTATAACCGATATTGCTATGAGATGACTGATAAAGCGATCATCAAACTGCCATCCACCAGTCCCGCCAATGCCAGTTATTCTTTGGAACGATTGATCATGTGCTGGGAAAATGAAATCCGCTTATAGATGAGTTTGTCATCAACGGCTGTTAGTGTACAAATGATTAATAAAGTCGAAACAGAGATAGACGACGATAATAACATAAAAGACTTGGATTGAAAAAATCGGAGAAAGTAAAGTAGGGTTATTGATAGGATTTTATCTGGTTACGGCCATTTTTTTTGGCCTGATACAAAGCCTGATCCGCTTTTAAAATAAAATCTTTCAGTTCAGTGGTTTGATTATGATCGATTCCGTTGCTTTTTTCAAGGTCGTTTACAACATAACCAATACTGATCGTGACAAATCCAAATGAAGAGGCTTTGTTTTTAATCTGAAGTGATTCAATCGAGGTACGTATGTCTTCAACCAGAGAATCGATATTTCCGAAGTCGTTAGCCTTTAAAATGGTTACAAATTCTT
>JAKLQL010000607.1 GCA_022013395.1 Acetobacterium sp. | reverse complement strand
CGCATTGAGTAAGTGGGCAATGACTTCTGTATCCGTATCTGAAACAAATATATGTCCCTGTGATTTTAATTCTTCTTTAAGAGGCATATAGTTTTCGATAATGCCATTATGGACCACAGCAATCTCTTGATTGATGCTTGCATGGGGATGGGCGTTTAGGTCTGATGGCACCCCATGGGTAGCCCATCGAGTATGGCCAATGCCAACCTTGCCTGAAAGCGGTGTCTTCTCCAGAATATTTTCCAGATTTACCAGCCGCCCTTTTTTCTTCTCAACCCGTAGCACATCGTCTTCAATGGTAGCAATTCCGGCTGAGTCATACCCCCGGTATTCCAATCGGGAAAGACCACTGATTAAAACATCCTGAGCTTGTTTATCTCCGATATAACCTACAATTCCACACATTTTTTCACCTATTTTTCAAAAATTATGCAGCCTTTGTGCTGAAAATCACTTCTCAGATTTAAACTGCAATTCGTCAGGGCATCCGCCGAATTTTCGATACTCCCTGTCCTCGTCAACTCAATCTTTGTGTGGACCATCACTTGAGTTCTGGCGCTTCTTTTGCTGTCTTTGGTTTTGGTCCTTGTTTCTTTATACCCAAATACATACTGGCTTATTCTAACATAAAAGCCTTTTTAACACAAAAAAATGAGCGCCGAAACCCTCATTTCTTTAAGTTGTTTTAATTTTTTAAGTTTTAGCCGCAACAATTTAGATGAAATTATTCCCCAACAGAGGAATTAATGCCGACAACGATTTCGTAAATTTAAATTTTTAGCATCCTAATCGCTGTTCAATCAATACTGCCAGTTCATTGGCAATGGCCGTTAATTCTACCTGGTCTTTTCCTTCGATCATTACCCGCACCAACGGTTCTGTACCGGAAGGTCGAATCAAAACCCGTCCCTGACCTTGAAAATGAGCTTCCACCTCTAAAATTCGCTGTTGAATCTGTGTATCTTTAAGATAATCATGTTTTTTAGTATTTTCAACGCGGGCATTGACCAGTATCTGTGGGTAAACCGTCATTAAATCGCCCAGTGTTTTTGCGTCCCGGCTGTCTTCTTTTAATAATTCCAATAGCATCAAAGCGGTAAGCATGCCATCACCGGTGGTATTGTGATCTAAAAGAATCAAATGACCGGATTGTTCGCCGCCGAGATTGTAATCCCCTGCAATCATCGCTTCTAACACGTAGCGATCGCCAACGTCGGTTTTGATGGTTTTGCAGCCGGCCGCGCTTAAGGCCATGTCCAGCCCGATGTTGCTCATCACTGTGACAACAACTGTATCTTTTTTTAGCGTATGGCAGGCTTTCATTTTGGCACCAATCAAGTTCATAATTTTATCGCCGTCAATGATGTTCCCAACGTTATCAACTGCCAGACAACGGTCTGCATCACCATCAAAGGCAATTCCTATGTCGGCTTTTTCGATCAACACCTGATTCTGTAATAACTGCATATGGGTGGATCCACACCCGGCGTTGATATTTTTACCATTGGGACAATCCCCGATAACAATGACTTCAGCACCCAAACTGCTAAAAAAGTCGGGGGCAATAGCATGAGACGCGCCATTGGCACAGTCGATTACCACCTTGAGTCCTGATAAATCCCCTTTTATGGCTTTTTTAATATGACCGAGATAAAAGTGCTCGGGATTTTCAAGCCGTCTGATGCAACCGCCATCTTTCTTTTCGATTTCTTTTTTTTCCAGAATGATGGCTTCTATTTCATCCTCCACCGCGTCTGCCAGTTTAAATCCCTGGCTGTTAAAAAATTTAATGCCATTGAATTCATAAGGGTTGTGAGAGGCTGAAATCACAACGCCCGCATCAGCCTTAAGTTCTTTGGTAATGACAGCAATAGCAGGGGTTGGCAGCACGCCGACTAGCACAACTTCGCCGCCGACTGACAAAATTCCATCAGCTAAGGCCATTTCCAGAGCACAACCGGATTCCCGGGTATCCATGCCAATGACAATGCTGGGACGGTGGGCGTTTCTTCCTAAAACGCTGGCGCCAGCCTGTCCTAAACCATAAGCCAGCTCCAGCGTCAATTCTTTTTCAAAAATACCACGAACCCCATCGGTACCAAATAATTTTCCCATCTATATAAAACTCCTTAGTTTGTCTCATTTTTACTTATAACATAAGTGCCCTGAGCTTTACGATCAGTTTCACACGAAACAATTTTTACACTGTACGTCGTACAGGCTAATGCCTGTTCGCCTACACGTTACAAAATCGTTTGTGGAAACTAAACGTAAATCAACCATTATTCGATGTTATAATTTCCATACATACCTATTGTCACATTTTTGATCATTGACTTATAAATAATCATTTCATCAAAATAACTGGACTCATTATAACCCAATCTCCGGTTATTTAAAATCTTTTTATTATTCCCCCGCCCAAAACCTGACGCCCACGATAAAAAACCAAGGCTTGACCCGGAGCCGGTGCTCGTACCGGTTTGCGGCAATGAACGATCGCCTGATTATCAGAAATTATTTCAACGCGACCTTCGTATTCATACCCCCACCGACAGGTTTTAAACGTAAACCCTGTTTTCGGCAAACCCTCTTTAAGCTGAAAATGCAGGCGATCAATAAATATTTCGTGCTGGTAGAGGGCTTCCTCGTCATCAACAACAACGGTATTGGTCTCGGGGATCACATCAATGACTGCCAGCCGTTGATCACTGCGAATGCCCAACCCCCGGGTTTGACCCAGCGTAAATCCATGGATTCCCGCATGACGGCCCAGTATTTTTCCGGACCGATCCACAAAATTGCCGGTTGGCGTTGGATTGGACCCAAAAACTGCTTGTTTTAGAAATAAACTGTGGCTTTTTTTAGGGATAAAACAAATCCCCTGGCTTTCACCGCCCCGAGAAAGCTCAGGCAATAACTCCATAATAATCTTTCGCACGTCATCCTTGGATTCAAAACGGTGCAACGGAAAGATGAGTCGGCTCAATGTTTGCTGATCCAGATGATACAAAAAATAAGACTGATCCTTATTGGGATTCTGGCTAGCCCAGAGTTGATAGTTTTCCTCAATCTTTTGAACCTCGGCATAATGTCCGGTGGCAATCATCGCCTGATCATTGGCATCGGCAAATTCCCGAAGCAGTCTGAATTTCATCTGCTGATTGCATATCATACAGGGGTTGGGGGTTTCCCCGTTTTTGTAGCCGTCGACAAACGGCTGGATGACTTTTTCCTTAAACTGATCATGGGCTTCCAGAACATGATGTTCGATATTCAATTTTTCAGCAACCGCTTGTGCCGCTTTGATGGTGTTTTCCGCATTAAAAAAATTAAAGGTTACGCCAATAACCTCGTAACCTTCATTTTTTAACAGATAAGCGGAAGCCGCACTGTCGATTCCACCACTTAATCCAATAATTACTTTTTTCTTTTTCACTGATGTTTTCTTTCTATTATCGTTCACTCAGCTTTTTAAGCCGGGTTTCTTTTTTCTCGATTAAAGCAGTTTTGGTTTTTAATGATTTCAACTCCAGGGAATTATCCCGATGTTCTTCAAAGGCTGTCCAGCCTTTATTGCCTTCAATCAAATT
>JAKLQL010000606.1 GCA_022013395.1 Acetobacterium sp. | reverse complement strand
TGAAGATGATGATTATAATCTGGCAACTGCATTGGGTGGGATGACCTATGGGATCAAACCGCTCGAAATGGCAGCGGCATTTAATATATTCAATAATGCCGGTGTTTACAATAAACCTCATTTTATTACAAAAATGGAACAAATTAATGGTGATATTATCTATGCAAGAGATGCATCCAATTCAGTAACCCGTAAAGTCATGAAAGATACTACGGCAACGAACATGATGAGTATATTAACAGATGAAGTAAGTTATGGTACTGGGAGTGGCGCTGCTCAAATCTATTCAACCGCTGGTAAAACAGGGACGACAAATGACAACAAGGATTTATGGTTTACCGGGATTACCGGTAATTTGACCACCTCAGTTTGGTTGGGAAGCCCTGAGAATTATATTATCGGGGGTGGAAGTTATATGGCGGCCGGAATTTACGGAAGCTACCTGAGTCAAGTCATTGATCAAGGATTATTAACAACTCCTGAAATTGAACGGACTTCTAATGAAGGTGATAGTGAGGGTGCTTCTTCGATTGATTCCGGATCTTCAACAACAAATAAAGAAGATACAACTACAACTACCACTACGGATACAACCACTACGACGCCAACGTCCCCAACCACGACGACACCGACAACGACGACCCCAGCGACACCAACAACCCCGACGACCCCAACGACGCCAACTGAACCGACGACGCCAACGACGCCAACCGAGCCGACGACGCCAACTGAACCGACGACGCCAACCGAGCCGACGACCCCAACAACCCCAACGACAACTTAAATGGAGGATTTCAATGATTATAAAAAATGAAACTAAACGACTGGAAATAAAACAAAACATGCGCGGCGGTAATGGGGATATTGAAATTAGCCATATTGCTGAAAGCCAAATTCTGGGAGAAAACTGCAGGATGTTTTCTCAAATCACGGTGAAGCCTGGAGACTCCATCGGCGAACATCAGCATGTAGGTGAACAGGAAATATTCTATTTTGTTCAGGGCAACGGCATCGTCATTGATGACGGTATCACATTTGATATTGGACCCGGAGATGTGATGGTCACTCCGGATCAGAGCAGCCACAGTGTTATCAATACTGGTGAGTCTGATTTGGTGTTTATGGCGTTGATCCTCAAACAGGCATAATGACAAAAAAAAATATTGAACAAATTTTAGCCACACTGAAAAGTCTTTACGGGCAGGAAAAGTGTGGCTTAGATTTTAATACGCCCTTTGAACTGCTGATTGCAACCATCTTATCAGCCCAATGTACTGATGTTCGGGTCAATATCGTCACCAGTGAGTTGTTTAAAAATTACAATACCCCAGAATCCATTTTGAGTCTGGGCGAAGCAGGTCTGCTCGCGAAAATCAAAACGTGCGGACTTGCCAATACCAAAGCTAAAAATATCATTCTGACCTGTCATCGACTTTTATCCGAATATAACGGCATGGTACCAGATCAGATGGAAGAACTGATTACCCTTCCGGGAGTTGGCCGCAAAACCGCCAATGTCGTATTAAGTAATGCCTATGATGTTCCAGCAATTGCGGTAGATACCCATGTTTTCAGGGTTTCCAATCGGATTGGTCTGGCTGATGGTAAAACAGTTCTGGAAGTTGAAAAACAATTAATGAAGAATATTCCCAAAGACCAATGGTCTCAGGCACACCATTGGTTGATCTGGCATGGTCGAAAATGCTGTACCGCCCGAAACCCCAATTGCGGTGAATGTCTGTTGCGCAGTCTCTGCGTTTTTGGCAGGCAAAATTTCAAAGAAGCGTAGCATAAAAGCATTTATTTCTTGTATTTTTCTTAGGAATGGTTTATGATAATCACTAGAAATAATCATTGAAAAGAAAAAGGAGGAAAAGAAATGAAGAAAAGAGTTGTTAGTGTTTTACTTGTAGTTATGTTCACCGCTTCTATTTTTGCATTTGCAGGATGTTCGACATCCGGCGGAAGTGC
>JAKLQL010000605.1 GCA_022013395.1 Acetobacterium sp. | reverse complement strand
TGAAAGTATGTGGTAATAAAATCACCTCCATCTATCAGTCCTTAGTCCGTCCTAAGAACCCTATCAATCCCTATATTTCAAATCTCACTGGTATCACCAATGCGATGGTTGTCGAAGCGAATCCCATTGAAGTGGTGCTGGAGTCCTTCCTCGCCTTTATTGGCAGTACGATTCTCGTCGGTCATAATGTTAATTTTGATATTAATTTTTTATATGATCATTGCGAAGCGCATCTGCATCATTATTTAAAAAATGACTTCATCGATCTGAAAGAGTTGTTCAGAGAAAAGCAACGTTCAGGCGACACCTTTAAGTCCACCTGTGAAAAATGTGCCATTCAAAACACCAATGCCCATCGGGCCCTGTCTGACTGTCTGGCAACCAATAATCTGTATCAGTCCTTGAAATTGCATAATGGTTCGATTGCCTGTGTGGAAGAATTAGACACCCTCACTTTGGCATCGGAATTTAAGACCAAACATTCCCCCTACAAAAAACAATGCCAGCTCAAAAAAGAAAACCTCGGTGCGATTGCTCAGGTTTCTTGAGCCGCTTCACCAAATCCAAAACGATGCTCAATTGATGACAGAAAAATAAATAGCCATCCCCCTAACCGACGTCTATCTGTAAATTTACAGATAGACGTTTTTCAGGAGGATGGCTTTTTAATATCAGATAATCGATAATTGCGATATGGCCGTGAGCTTTGAGCCCAGTTTCGCACGAAACAATTTCTACACTGTACGGCGGACAGTTCGATGAACTGTTCGCCTACACGTTACGAAATTGTTTGTGGAAACTGCACCCAAAGCAACCGTTGTTCGTTGTTATTAATTTCGCAAATGCCTGTTTTTTATACGATTTTGAGGCGTTGATGGGTCGTTCAAAAACTCACTGATCTCCCACCATTTACTCACTTTGAGCCTTTGCTTCAATAAACGCTGCGGCTGCCTTTGGACCGCCGGCCTGTTTGAAACTCTCCGACAGTATTTTGGTATTCTTAACAAACGACGGATCGTTCAAAACCGTGTTTACCGCGGCGCGCAGTTGCTCGGGCTGATAGCTTTTTAATTTAACTCCAGCACCCAGTTCGGCAGCCCGATTAGCCACCACCCCTTCTTCACTGTGAAGTGGAAATAACACCATCGGGACGCCAAAATAAATACTCTCATTCACGCTGTTCATGCCACAATGGGTAACAAATACATTGGACTGTTTAAGCACCGCGAGTTGATCGACCCGGGATGCGACCACAAAATGATCGGGAATTCCCCCCAATGCTAAAAGATCGGTTTTCTCACCCACCGACATCACCACCTCCACGTCTTCATCTTTAAAAGCCTGGAGACAGTTTTTGTAGAAGTCCGCATTCTGGTTCAAAACCGTTCCCAGAGAAATGTAGATCCTGTTCCGATTGCCTTTTGGCTCTGGTGCAGTTTCTGTTGCCAGAATCGAGGGGCCCACAAAAACATAACAGTTTGAGAAGGTTTCAGCCATCGGTTGAAAGACCTTTGAAGTGTAGACAATGGTATCGGTGACATTATCATTCTGGATCAACGCAATAAAGCTTTTGACTTCATACCCGTAGTTTCTGAGTTGTTTGATTTTTTTATTGATTCGGGGCATCCCGGTGAACATCGCGATCATTTCTTTAAAGCCCCGCTTCATCAATCGGGCGGTGTGTTGATTAAAGGCAAAGGTAGTAGTTGAACAAATAAAGGGAATCGCCAATTTCCGGGCAAACAATTTTCCCCAGAAGCAGACCGAATCGGAGACGATACAGTCCGGCCTGAAATCCCTGAGCTCGCGGCAGATCGTCGCGTCCATGGCAATGGTGGTGTCTACCACCATTTCGATCAGGGCGGCAAAATCCTTGCCCGCTTTTTTCTCCAGTTCCTCGGCGGAGATGATCGGCAGATAGGCGTCGCAACTAATAAACCGAGCCCCGGCTGCTTCAATTTTTTCCTGAAATTCGTTAAACGAATAATACCAGACCTCATGGCCGTGGTTGACCAATTCCTTAACGACCGGAATGGTGGGATTGGTATGCCCATGAGCGGGAATCGAAAAAAAGACAATTTTACTCATTTCACTTGACCTCCTGGGGTTCGGCATTTTTTATCAGTTCGGCAAATTCCAGAAAGCTTTCCGCTTTAAGCATGGCAATGCCCTGGGTTTCATCTTCGCCCAAAATCACCAGCCGATCACCGGGCTTGATGTGATAGAGCTCCCGGGCCGATTTAGGCAACACCACCTGACCATCTTCACCGACTCTGACGACCCCGAAAAATTGTTTGCCTTTAGGCCCCAGATGAATCATTTCTTCTTCACTCATCTCACTGGAAAGCGCTTCCAGCGAGATGCAAAAAAGTGCGGCAATAATCTTGCACTGATTAATATCGGGGATCGTTTCGCCGTTTTCCCACTTGGCCACCGTCTGTCGTGATACCTTGACTGATTCAGCCAGTTTTTCCTGACTGAATTTATTTTTTTTACGCAAAATGCGGATATTCTGATCAATCATACGCTCAACTCCTTTGTATGATTTAAGTATACGCAAGAAAATTAGTGAAGTCTACCAACAAATCAGCACATTTTTTGTTAATATTTGTGGCATCTTCAACTATTTTTAGATTCTTCAATGACGAAAATGCCATGAGCTTTTTTTAATTTCAAATGACCTCACTGGCTAAATTAAAAGAGGAAGTGATTAAAACCACTTCCCCTTGGGTTTTGTTGCTTATCCCCCGGAACACGTTCAGCGCCCGTTCAACATCGCTCGCCATGGCCACCCGACCAATTTCGGCAATTTCATCAAAACGCAGGTCCTGGCCGGGGTTTTGATCAAGGTGCGCCTTAACGGCCTGGCCACCGGCCAGGGACATGTAGGTAAAATAATTGATTTTTGAAATCCCGGACTTGATCGCTTTGTGGAAGTCATCCGCACGCACTCCAGAACCGCCGTGCATCACCAGCGGCACATCCACCAGTTTGCGAATGGCCGCGATACGGTCAAAATCCAGACAGGGTTCGGCTTCATAAACACCATGGGCGGTACCAAAAGCAATCGCCAGAGCATCTACCCCGGTCGCCGCGACAAACGCTTTGGCGCTTTGGGGGTCCGTATAACACGCTTCCGAGGTCAATATTTCTTCATCAAGATCCGCTTTACCGCCGCCCTCGGGACGAAGCACCCGACCCAGCTCCGCTTCGACGGATACGCCCAGATAGTGAGCGACCCGGACAATTTCCCGGGTATTTGTCAGATTTTCGTCGTAGGGCAACTTGGAGCCATCATACATCACTGAGGAAAAGCCCATCTTCATGGCATGCAGCAGATAGCCCAGGTCTTCCCCATGATCGAGATGGACGCAGACATCCACGCTTGCCTGATCAGCCAGCCGGATCATCACCGGTCCGATGACTTCCAACGGGATCATCTGCTCATGAATCTGGGCGTGCATGATAATCACCGGTTGGTTCAAGGCTTCTGCCGCTGCGATCACTGCCTGAACGCTCTCCAGATTCGGCGTGTTAAACGCTCCGATGCCGTAACCATGCTGATGGGCTGCTTTTAAAATCGAAGTGAGATTAACACGCATGGTCGTTCTCCTTGATACTGCGGCAGGCCACCACATCCACGCCAGTACCGCAGACATTCGGGATAACCACGTCCCCCATCCGGCAGGGCCCGGTGAGTTTCGTCTGGCGAATGGTGTTCATCGCCAACGCTATCTCTTTTTGGGGGATGGGGGCCGCGGTCTTCACCGGTAGCAAAAGTACTTTGCCACCACTTTCCACCATAACCGTGCTGGTTAAGGTTCTTTCTGGTGTGGTGATCTCCTTTTGCGCGAATTTTTTACCTCGTTTGCATCCTTGTCCCTCCACATCAATTAAAACGCCGTCCTCCAGAAAAACCGTGACCACGCATTCTTTGGGACAGGTGGTGCAGCAGACGTTTATTGCCGTATTATTTATTTCACTCATTTTTAATTCACTCTTTTTTATATTATTATTTAATATTGCTGTTTTTATTGCTTTCTGATCACGACTCATCCGTTTACCTCCCGAACCGCTAACGTTATCGGTTGCTGTGGATCGCTGAGATGAATCATTTCTTCCGGGTTAAGCGCTACCATTTCCATGACGCTTGGCTTAAAGGCGTGGGGCTTGCCCTGATAAAGGATCTTGGTTCCGGCCTGGATTACCACTTCGGCCTGATCTAACGGTTTGTTCACCCGAAATAAAATCCGGGCGGCGTGCTGTAACGGAACGGTCAGTTTTGCCGGCACGGTATAGCTGACATTCTCTCCCGGACTCAGCAACCGCGTCATTTTGGTTTCGACTGGTCTGGTTTGCTTGAGGGCGCAGGCCGCGGCAGCCGCTCCGGCCTGTTCGGCTTCCACAGTAACGTTGTCCACCAGATCGTGAACGTGGAGGACGTTCCCGCAGGCAAAGATCCCCGGCTGATTGGTTTCCAGATCGTCATTCACCAGCGGGCCGTTGGTGCGGGGATTCAGACTCACCCCAAATTTCTGGGATAACTCATTTTCCGGAATCAACCCGATGGATAACAGCAGAGTATCACAGGGAATCACTTCCCGGGTTGCTTCGATCACGTTGAAATTTTCATCAACCTTGGCCACTTCAATGGCTTCCAGATGGGGATGGCCGATGATCTTTGTGACCGTGGTCGACAAATGCAGGGGGATCTCAAAATCATCCAGACAGTTTTTGATATTCCGGTAGAGTCCGTTGGCATAGGGCATCAATTCATAAACCCCCAGCACCTGCATGCCTTCCAGAGTCAGCCGTCGGGCCATGATCAGGCCGATGTCGCCGGAGCCCAGAATGACAATACGTTCACCTGGTTTACGATTTTCGATATTCACGTAACGCTGGGCCAGCCCGGCGGTGAGGACCCCGGCCGGTCGTGAGCCGGGAATTTTTATGGCCCCCCGGGTCCGTTCCCGACAGCCCATGGCCAGCACAATGGCCCCGGCGTTAAGCAGCAGCATCCCCTCCTCATTCATGGCTTTCACCTGTCGCGCCGGAGATAAATCGATGACCATGGTTTTTAAAAAAACATCGATATCGGCCGTCGCCACCTGATTGATAAACAACTCGGCGTATTCGGGCCCGGTGAGCTCCTGCTTGAAATAGCTGAGACCAAAACCGCTATGGATGCACTGATTGAGAATGCCCCCCAGTTCGTCGTTGCGTTCGATGATGGCCACGGTGGCACCTTTGTCCTTGGCTTTCAGGGCTGCCGCCATACCAGCGGGGCCACCGCCAATAACCACCACATCATAATTTAACTGTTTCATTTCACACCTCCCTTAACCGGTCCGCAGAGCAGTTGGGAGCCGACATCTTCCAGACAAATCGCATCCACCGGTAGCCCCAGCTCCCGGCTCAGAATCGAAAGGACCTTGTATTGACAGAATCCGCTCTGACAGCGTCCCATCCCGGTTCGGGTGCGGCGCTTAACCGCGTCCAAGGTATGTGCCGGAATCAGCCCGTGGATGGCATCGATGACCTCACCCGCGGTGACGGTTTCGCAGCGGCAGACAATCTGTCCGTAAGCTGGGTTCTGCTGGATCAGGGCATCCTGTTCATCAATGGGCAAGGCGCTAAAAACAATCTTTTTTTCCCGGTACGGATTGTAGTCCAGTTTAGGAACCATTTCCAGTCCGGCATTATCCAGCAGATCGCGAACCTGTTCGGCAATCGCCGGAGCCGAGGCCACCCCTGGGGACTGAATCCCGGCGGCCTGAATAAAACCTTTAACCGTCTGGGATTCGGCAATGTAGAAATCATTATTGTTATCCAGCACCACCGGCCGCAGTCCGGCGAAGGTGCGGATGATCTTACCGGCGTCGAGTTCCGGCAGGATCTTATGGACCCCATCGATCAGGGCCTGAATCCCCGGGGCATAATTGTCAACCGCTTCCTTATCATCCATCATCGTAGCGGTGGAACCGACAATGGTGTTTCCATGAACCGTGGGAATGCAGGCAATCCCCTTGGTGTCCGGTCCGGGACAGGGAAACATCACCGTTCTCGGCTTGATCGTCATGTCCTTGTCAAATACCAGTAAATCGCCGTGCCGGGGTTTCATTTGGTACTCTTCAATTCCCAGCAGCTTGGCAACAGCGTCAGCATGGTTCCCGGCGGCATTGACGATATAGGAACAGGTGAATTGCTGATCGGGTGTACGAATCAAAAAACTGCCGTCGCTTCTTTTTTCAATGGCGATTACCGGTTGATTGGTCAGAATATCCACGCCGTTGGCTTTGGCATTTTCAGCAAAAGCGATGGCCACCTCAAACGGATCAACCACCGTGGCAGTTGGAGCATATAAGGCTAGTTTGGCATCCGTGGCCAGATGGGGCTCGCGGTTGCGCATCTGCTCGGCAGTGATCATCGCCAGCTCCCGGACGCCGTTCTTGATGCCAAATTCCAGCTTGTGTTTTAACACGGCTTCATCGGCATCACTAAACCCGATCACAAAGATTCCCGGATTAATGATCCCGAAGTTCAGTTCTTTGGCCAGTTTAGGATAAAGGTTGGCGCCCCGGACATTGATTTTGGCTTTCAGGCTGCCGGGGGTGGGATCGTAACCCGGGTGAACTACGCCACCATTTCCTTTGGTGGCCCCGATCCCGATATCAGTACCCCGTTCCAGCAGGGCCGCCGTCAGTTGATATTTTGAACATTCATGGGCAATGGCCGTACCGGTAATACCGCCGCCAATGATGATGATGTCATAATGATTCATTTTCTTTTCCTCTCGTTAATGGTGTGTGTTTTACGCTGCCCGTAATTCTGGTTCGTAGGGGCGGATATTACCCGCCCGTAGATGTCTGTCTTTTAACTCTCGTTCCGGCTGAATCCTCTACCGCATCAGCATCCCACCGGTGGCATCGATGGTGGTACCGGTCAGGTAAGACGCCGGTTCCGAAACCATGAACACCACGATGTTGGCCACATCCTCCGGCTGAGCTACCCGGCCAATGGGAATCCGGCTTTCGTAATAACCAGGATTGGCTTCAATATTGTCCCGAATCATGTCGGTATTGACCACCCCAAGGGCGATGCCGTTGACGGTAATCCCTTTGGACGACAGCTCCCGGGCCATGGAAATCGTCAGTGCCACCATCCCGGCTTTGCTGGCGGCATAATGGGCATGGCCAGTAGTAGAGCCGTTAAAGGCCGCCTGGGAATTCACATTGATAATCCGTCCCGGTCGCTTCTTGGCCAGATTGATTTTTGCAAAATACTGGGAGGTCAGAAACGGCGCAGTCAGATTCACATTCATGGTCTGCTCCCAATCCTCCAGCGGGATATCCTCAATCCAGCCAGTCAGCCAGATCCCGGCGTTGTTGATGAGAATATCCAAATCTCCCAGCAGGGCGTCGGCTTCTTTCATCATCACCAGCACATCATCCGCGTTTTCCATGCTGGCATCCAGAGGAAAGGCTTTGACCCCCATCGCCCGAGCTTCCTCAACCACCGCCATCAGTTCAGCCGATTGACTCCGAGCGGTGACGACCACGTTGACCCCTTCCGCCGCCAACCCCAGTGCAATCGCCCGCCCCACACCCCGGGAACCCCCGGTGATAATGGCGTTTTTTCCGGTTAGTTTCAAATCCATTTTAATCTCCTATCTTCACTTTGACATCCTAATTGGCAACTTGCTTTGATGTTTATTTGAATAATTCTTAAAATAAAGCACTCAACTGTACCGACAATTGTTACATCATGTTGGATGCATCAGGGCGAACACGGCGTAGCCTGTCCGACCCTGCAGCATCCAACAGATTAACAATTGATCGGCACCCACTTTCATCGCTATTAATTTAAGTCATGTACTCACATCAAAGCGCCCATGAATTAATCCTAATACGCGTCCCAGATCCCGTCCAGGGCATTGATGACTTTCAGATAGCGGTTGTACTTCTTTTCGTACAGGTCTTTCTTTTCCGGATTGGGCACCGCAGTAAAGGCGATTTCGACCATCACGTCCGAGGCCGCTTTGAAGCTTTCGTAGGCACCCGTAGCAACCCCGGCACAGATGGCGGCACCCAGAGCCCCCAGCTCGGTACATTCGGTCACCTCAATGGGTACCTGGAGAATGTCTGCAAACATCTGCACCCAGACCCGAGACTTAGCCACTCCACCGGCAATGCGGATACTCTTAGGCGCTTCCCGATATTTCAGCAGCTTTTCAATATGATACTTGTGACTGAAAACAATTCCTTCATAAACGGCTCGCAGCATATTGTCGCGGTTGTGGTAGCTCGATAGTCCCACAAAACAGGCTTTGGCGTTAATGTTGA
>JAKLQL010000604.1 GCA_022013395.1 Acetobacterium sp. | reverse complement strand
GTTTGGCAACAATTTTTGATTTAAACCAATATAAACTTTTGAACCCTCACCTCGATTTGAATAGAATTTATTAAAAGCTTTATGATTAACATAGATCTTTGCCTTCTTATTGATCCCTAAAAATATTTCCAACCCTCCTCCATGATCATAATGACCGTGGCTGATCACCACTAAGTCAACTTCTTCTAGATCAATTCCAAGCTTTTGAGCATTTTCTGCAAAAATATCGCTTGCCCCCAAATCAAATAGACATTTGTGTTTTTCTGTTTCAATATATAAACATAATCCATGTTCATTTTTATAGTTTCCCGAAATAGGCGTATTTTCGACTAAAGTAACGATTTTCATCAATTCAACCTCTAATTTTTTAGTATTCTGTGCTTTAATAAGTATATATCAATAATCATCTCTAATTTTTTTGCTAGTAAAATTGATCATTGCTATGGAAAGACAAAAAAATTAATGGTATGATATAGAAATTATTTACGCTATTTGCAAAATTTCTAATTTTAAATATTAAGATACGACAGGAGTATTCATTATGAAAACATGTTTTAGTTGTGGAATCAGTCTCGAAGAGGATGATGTTTATGAAGTAAAAGGCAAGTCTTTTTGCGATGATTGTGCCATGGGGAAACATAAGGTGACCCAAACCTGTGACCCCGGTGCCGTTCACAGTGCTAAGCTTGACCGAAAAAGTTCTGGATATACCGGAACCGAAGGTTTAACGGATCAGCAAAAGAACCTGTATTCATTTATGAAAGACAATAGCGGTGTGACGATGCAGCAATGCATTGAGAAATTCAGTTTAAGTCCTGACGAAATCAGCTCCGATATGTCCGTCTTGCGACATCTTGAACTAAGCAAAGGCCAAAAACGAGGTGATGGCGTCTATTTTGTACTTTGGGAAGCCTGATAATTAAAGCTTCATATTTTTATCTCACGAATTTCGAGTAACAAGGCGTCACTGCTTTGTTACTCGAAATCTGAATTCAGGGTAACGCTTGTTTTTTACAGTAAGCTGCCTTTTCTCCCCACTTATTTCTTTTTGTTATCACTCATTTTTTCACCATATGGCATTTCGAAAGCTTCATTTTGAGGGATTTGCAGATACTTATAAGCTAATTGAGCCGTTGTTCCCACCATTTTCATGCAGTGCACCCGTCGGTCTTTTCCATTCCAATCTTCAAATGGCTCACAGATGTCGCGACAGGTTGTGCAACCATTGGCTTCGCAGAATTCTTTGACCAGATTGTTATAGCGTCGATAGTATTTTTGACCGACTTCCGGTCCCCGAACTTCAGCATCGACACGCCAGGGGTCTTTTCTACCATAAACAGCACTATTTGCCATAATGGCAGCTGATAAAGCACCGCAAGTTTCACCGCAAAGGCCAATACCACCACCAAAACCGGTACACATCGCGACTGTTTCCTTGGGAACATCCAGAACCCCGGCGCGCAGTAAGGCATCGTATACGCTTTCGGCACAATTTAAGCCGTTTTTAAAATTTTCAACTGCGTAATCATTGACTAATTGACTCTTATTATCTTCCATATTCATTTCAGCTCTCTTTTCTTAAATATTTTCGCATACAGTTAATAACATATGCTGTTTATAAATTATTATACTGTATAAATAGCATATGTCAATAACCTTCTTAAATTGCGATTCTCTATGTTTCTATATTATTTTTGGGATTCTTAAAATACCAACGCTCCCCATCCACGTCAAAAGAAGCTGACTTCTTACAACAAAGAAATCAGCTTCTATCTTTCAGGTTATCTAACTAAATAAAATTTGTGTTAATTCAAAAATCCATCAATAATTCTAGCTTCCGCTTCCGCTTCGGTTAAGCCCAGGGTCATCAGCTTAATCATCTGATCTCCGGCAATCTTACCGATGGCGGCTTCGTGAATCAAGGTTGCATCCAGACTGTTGGCGGTGATTTCAGGAATGGCCCGAACTACGCCGTGATCCATAATAATCGCATCACATTCAGAGTGACCCATACATTTAGTGTTCCCGTTAATTTTTGAAATAAAGGTTTGATGTGAGTTGTCTCTGGCTACTGAACGGGAAATGAGATTCACGCTGGAATCTTCCCCATCCATGTCCACCACAAAGGAGGATTCAGCAAATTGCTCCCCATGAGTCATCAGTTTTTCCTTGATGACCAGGGTTGCGCCGTCTTTAAGTTTGGCCTTGGTAAACCGTCTGGTGGAATCGACCCCTTTGATCTGGGTGGTTTCCATTTCCATATAACTGTTTTCTTCCTGTTCCACCTCAGTCACAGGGTCAATCACCCGTTTCCCAGTGCCGGTTCCAACGCCAATGTGTTTTTCGACATAACGGACGCGGGAATTTTTTCCCAGAAAAAAGCGATGAATCCCATTGTGCTCGGAGCCATCGCAACTATCGCCGGTGTTGACGCCGCATCCGGCAATAATTGTGATGTCAGCATTTTCCCCAATAAAGAAATCATTATACACAAGGTCATGAACGCCACTACATGAGACCAATGCCGGTATAAAAACATGTTCGGACTTTGTATTTGGCTTGACAATTATATCAATTCCAGATTTATCTTCTTTCCCCACAATTTCAATGTTCTCGCTGGACTGTCTGGCCACACTTTTGCTGTTTTCACGGATATTATACGCCCCTTTTGGCATTTCTTCCAGGCCGGACACTTCTTTGAGTAAAGCTTTTGCTATATCATTCATCTTAATTTACGCCTCCACGATTTGACAATTTGCACAGTTTTCAGGATTTTCACAGTGGAGCAATTCAGGTAATACACTTTCCTTTGCCCCTCTTAGAATAATCGCGCCGTCCACCATGGCAATGATTTCGTCTGCTACATCCAAGATCCGCTCCTGGTGCGAAATGATGACGATTGAATTTTCTTTACTTTCATGCATTTTCATAAATATATCAATGAGATGATTGAAGCTCCAAAGGTCGATGCCTGCTTCCGGTTCATCAAAAATGGATAACACGGTGTTTCTGGCAATAATGGTGGCGATTTCAATCCGCTTGATTTCACCCCCGGAAAGTTTATCACTTAACTCCCGGCTAATATAGTCCTTGGCACATAGACCCACTTCAGATAAATAATGGCTGGCATCAGCCACTGAGAGTTCCTCTCCTTTGGCGATATTAATCAGATCGTGAACAGTGATGCCTTTAAAACGGATCGGTTGTTGAAAACCAAAGCTGATCCCTTTTTTAGCCCGTTCGGTTATGGATAAGTCAGTAATATCTTCCCCATAAAAAGTGATTTTCCCTCTGGTTGGTTTGATAACGCCAGAAATAATTCGGGCAAGCGTTGACTTTCCACCGCCATTTGGTCCCGTAATAGCGATAAATTTGCCTTTTTCGATGGTTAAATTGACGTCTTTTAAAATTTCTCTTTCATTTTCAACTTCAAATGAAATGTTTTCAAGCTTTAGCATTTTCTCTCCTTACCTGTTCTCATTCTTCAAGTTTTTTAAATTAGTCTTTGAATTTTTATCCATAATGCAGATAGATATTATTAAACATTTACTATCGTATCTTTTTTTATTTTACCACTTATTACATTGTTTTGACATGATTCTACCAAAATATTTAAAAAACTGATTAGAAATTTCAAACATATAAAAAATGCGCCACTTTACTTTATTCCAATTGTAGCGCACCCATTGGGCAAGATTTCACACACTTTCCACATTTTATGCATTTGTCCATGTCTACAACCGGGGCATCAAAGCCAACCTGGGATAGCGCTTCTACAGGACATACACCAACCGATGGACAAGGATGATTTTGTGGACATCGTTCTTTCTTTACCACCAATATTTTCTCTTCCACAACCTGATCATCCTTTTTATTAACTTCAACTAGATCTGGGGACTGATTATTCATTTTAATATCCTCTATTTTTCATAATATTTTAACTTCATGTTTTTTTGCTTATTTTATCAGTTCATTCCCTCATTTTCTGTGATTTCATCACAAATTAAACTGTTACTCAAAATAAATTGACAATCATTAAAATATTCAATCCACTTATTGCCAAAGTGGTTAAAAGTAGTTACAATAATGTTAGGATAAATTTGAAGTGGAGGAATAGCAGTGAACCCTATCGCCTTTTATATTTTTGGTATTAGCATTAAATGGTACGGTCTGTTTATAGCCGCAGGAATGGCTTTAGGCATAATGATTGCAAAATATAATTGCAAGTATCGGGAAACTAACTTTGAAATCTTTTTGGATGTTGTCATTATTTCTTTACCAGCTGGCATTATTGGCGCTCGATTATATTACGTCATCTTTCAATTCAATGAATACCAGAATAATCTGTTGGATATCTTCAATATCAGGCAAGGAGGGCTTGCTATTCATGGTGGAATTTTGTTTGCCCTTATCGCTGCATACATTGTAACGAAGCATAAAAAAGTTAACTTTTTAAAAATAGCAGATGTAGCTGCACCATCCATTGTCCTTGCTCAAGCGATTGGACGGTGGGGTAATTTCTTTAACAGCGAAGCCCATGGAGGGCCCGTTACCTATGAATTTATCAAAAACTTCCCAATTTTTATTCAAAACGGTATGTATATTAATGGCGTGTATTACCAGCCAACTTTTTTATATGAATCAGTATGGGACCTATCGATTTTTGTCGCATTAATGTTTATCATAAGAAAATTTAAAACAAATGGGATCGTATTCTTTACATATATTGGTTTATATTCTATTGGCAGATTTTTTATTGAAGGGTTACGAACTGATAGTTTAATGTTTGGCCCTTTCAGAATTGCTCAATTAGTCAGTTTAGGGGGAGTTATTATTTGGGTACTCTTTCTAATTTTCTCGGACTATCGAAAAAGGAATAATGATCTTTAATTTATGATTTGAACATCAAAATTCTTTCAAAGGAGAAATTTTTTATGGATTCGAAGATCAAAAGCACTGCTGATTACAAACAAATGTCAATTGAAACGGCCCTATCCTTTCTGCAAACTTCGGCAGACGGACTTTCTGCCGAAGAAGCTAAAAATCGTATCAAACAATTTGGATTTAATGAAATTGCCGAACCCGGAAGAAATCCCCTACTTGAATTTTTTAAACGCTATTGGGGACCCATGCCCTGGTTATTGGAATTCGCCATCATCCTCACCATTATACTGGAGCATTATACCGAGAGCATTATTATTTTTGTTTTACTGACGGTCAATGCCATGATTGGCTATTTCCAATCACAAAACTCTCAAAAAGCGGTCGAACTGCTTAAAAAAAGTTAGAAATTAAAACAAAACTCCTGCGAGATCAGGAATGGCTGATAAAAGATGCTAATATTATCGTACCGGGAGATATTGTTAATATTAAACGTGGCGATTTATCCCCTGCGGATATTAAAATTATAACTGGTGACATTTCTGCTGATGAATCAGCACTAACTGGGGAATCCTTACCAAAAGATCTGCATCCCTCCGACATTGTTCATTCAAGTTCAATTGTCAAACGTGGTGAGGCTATCGGTGTGGTTGTTAATACCGGTGCAAATACCTTTTTTGGCAGAACGGTTGAACTGGTAAAAATTGCTAAACCAAAGTCAAAACAGGAAGAATTAATGATGACGATTGTCAAATACATGATGTATCTGGGGATTGCAGCCTCGATGATTGTTTCTTTATTCGCTTTGTATCTTCATAAGGATTTTTTGTTCATCCTGTCTTTTATTGTGATCTTTCTAATTGGTGCGATCCCGGTTGCGCTGCCAGCAGTGCTGACGATTGTTCAGGCTGTGGGAGCAATGGAACTATCCCAAAAAGGAGTCCTGGTAACACGCCTTGATTCAATCGAGGATGCTGCATCCATCGATATTTTCTGCTTCGATAAGACCGGCACCATCACTCAAAATAAGCTATCTGTTGCTGAGAGCATCGCTTTTGGAAAATATACGCAAACAGATCTTGTCACTATGGCCGTATTGGCTTCCCGTGAAGAAGGCCTGGATGCCATTGATCTTTCAATTATCAATTATTCAAAATCGATTAAATCCAGCATTGATGGCTATGAACAACTTTCCTACACCCCATTCAATCCTGAAGATAAAAAAACTGAAGCGCTTGTTAACTTTAATGGCACTCGTTTTAGAATCGTTAAAGGCGCCGTTCAAACCATCATGGCACTATGTGGAGAAATCGATACAAAAACATTGGCGGAAATAAACAATACCATTGATGGGTTCTCTAAAAAAGGATCCAGAACAATTGCCGTCGCCATAACGGCAGCAGAAACAGACTGCTGTGCGACTTCGCGTTGTACACCGCGGCGGCAATATGATCGACGACGTCGTCGAG
>JAKLQL010000603.1 GCA_022013395.1 Acetobacterium sp. | reverse complement strand
TTTCACCATTGGCGAAACCAAAATCATCAATGACTCTTATAACGCCAACCCTGACGCCATGAGGGCATCCCTGGATGTCCTGGCGACTCTGGGTCGCGATTATAAACGAAAAATTGCCATTCTCGGGGATATGCTGGAAATGGGTGAATATGGTCCACCAGCTCATTACGAGGTGGGCAACTATGCTAAAGATAAGGTCGATTTACTGATTGGGGTAGGCGAACTGGGACAGCAGATCTGTAATGGCTATGGAGACAGCGGCGAAGTTTATCACGTTTTGGATGCTCTTGCAGCTGGGGAATGCCTGAAGAAGATTATCCAGCCAAACGATATTATTTTGATTAAAGCGTCCCGGGGAATGGGGTTGGAACGAATCATTGACTTCATCAAGGAAGGGAACAGATAATGGAAATAACAATGTTAAAAGCCGGACTGATTGGGTTGCTGATTTCCTTCGGTGTTGTCTATTTGGTAACGCCACGCTTTATTCCAATGCTCAAACGGCTGAAATTCGGTCAGGCGATCCGGGAAGAAGGTCCCCAAAGTCATCTGGAAAAATCGGGCACGCCGACGATGGGCGGTCTGGTTATTCAACTGGGGGTCGTGGTTGCTTTTGTACTGTTGTCCGCATTCACGGGAAATTGGGATTTTTTCCCAATTCTAGTGATGTTGTATTTTGGTTGTGTTGGCTTTATTGATGACTATATCAAAGTTTCCAAAAAACATAATCTCGGTCTAAGAGCCTGGCAAAAAATGGTATTGCAGTGCGTCGGTGCTCTTGCCATCGCTCTTTATGCATACTATTCACCGACAATTGGCTCGGAACTGATTATTCCTTTTATGAAACAGCCAGTAGATTTTGGGTTTTGGTATGTACCCTTTACCTTTGTTGCAATTGTTTCAATCGTCAATGCGGTTAATTTAACCGATGGACTGGACGGATTGGCGTCAGGAGTGACCTTGATTGTCGCCATCTTCTTTTTTGTAGGTTCCCTGATCTTGCCGGAAGCCAGCACAACCATTTTTATTGGTGCTATTATTGGTGGATGCCTGGGTTTTTTGAGACACAATTCCAAACCAGCTGCTATTTTTATGGGCGACACTGGTTCCATGGCTTTAGGCGGAGCCGTTGTGGTGATGGCGATCATCACCCAGCTGCAAGTTTTTTTACTGATTGCCGGAGCCTTGTTTGTTATCGAGGCTTTATCCGTTGTCATTCAGGTGGGTTACTTTAAGGCCACCAAAGGCAAGCGCTTTTTTAAGATGGCTCCGATTCATCATCATTTTGAATTATCCGGCTGGAGTGAAACCCGGGTGGTTACCGTCTTTTGGGTCGCTACAGCAATTTTTGTAAGCATTGCATTTATTTGTTTAGGATAGGAGAAGTACACTATGAGAAAAACAACCCTAGTAATTGGCGCTGCCCGAAGTGG
>JAKLQL010000602.1 GCA_022013395.1 Acetobacterium sp. | reverse complement strand
CAAGGTGCGCCGGGCGGTGGTCATCGGCGGCGGTTTTATTGGTGTGGAAATGGCCGAGAATCTGCAGGAACTGGGCGCTAATGTTACCCTGGTGGAAAAAATGAATCAGGTGTTAAAACCGTTAGATTTTGAAATGGCGCAGCTGGTCCATCAGGAAATCAATGCCAATTGTGTCAATCTGATCTTAGAAGATGGGGTGGATCATTTCCAGAAAGAAGGAACCGAAGTGGTTCTTGAAAGCGGCCGCGTGCTGGAAGCCGATCTGGTCATTTTAGCCATTGGCGTTGTTCCAGAAAATGGGCTGGCCAAGCAGGCAAATCTGAAGTGTGGACCTCGGGGTCACATCGTGACAACTGAAAATTATGAAGTGTTCAGTGCCGAAGGCGAGACCGTTAATCCGGATATTTTTGCCATCGGTGATGCGATTGAGGTAAAAGATTTTGTTACTGGGAATCAAACGGCCATCCCGCTGGCTTGGCCGGCTAATCGACAGGGACGAGTCGTTGCGGATTACATCAATGGAAAAACGGTTCGTAATTTGGGCATTCAGGGAACGGCAGTAGCAAAGGTATTTAACAAAACGATTGCCTCAACCGGAAATAATGCTGCCCAACTGGATATGAAAAAAGTTGACTATCAAATTGTGGTCGCTCATCGAGCCAATCATGCTGGCTATTATCCCCATTCAACTAACATTGCCTTAAAGTTGTTGTATGATCCCAAAACCCTTAAAATTCTCGGTGCTCAGGCTGTTGGACAGGATGGCACTGAAAAACGGATTGATGTGATTGCCTCAGCCATGAAAATGGGAGCGACGGTTCTGGATCTTCAAGACTTTGAACTCTGTTATGCACCACCCTTCTCATCTGCTAAAGATCCGGTTAATATCCTCGGCTATATTGCTGAAAATATTGAAGACGGTGTGTACAAAACCGTTGAGTGGTATGAAATTGACGATGTTGTCACCAAAGGCGGATTTTTATTGGATGTGCGATCACCGGTTGAAGTCAGTGCCGGTGCCATCAAAGGAGCCGTCAATATTGAACTGGATAGTTTAAGAGATCGAGTTGCTGAAATTCCTATTGCCAAGGATGCGCCCATTTATGTGACCTGTCAGGTGGGACAACGGGCCTACCTTGCCATTCGGATATTAAAAGGCAACGGCTTTACCAATATATACAATCTGGCTGGGGGCTACAGCACTTATAAAACAGCTCATTACAAGCTGGCTGAACTAAACTTTACTGTGGGCGAGTGCATTGCTAAAAAAGATGACTCTGATGATGGAGATATCGATCAGGGTGGAAAAGGAAACGACGTGATTAAGAAAAAAGTTGATGTAACGGGACTGCAATGTCCAGGGCCGCTGATGGCCACCTATGATGCCATCAAAAATGTGGAATCAGGCGATCTGGTGCAGATTATCGCAACCGATTTTGGTTTTGTCAGTGATATTAAAAGTTGGTGTGAAACCAACGGTCATACTCTGGTTTCCCAGGAAACTGAAGGAAAAAGCTTTATCAGTGTGATCCGTAAAGGTAATGAAGGCGAAGCCTGCAGCTTGATGCCAGCAGTATCTACCCAGAAAAATGCCACTTTGGTAGTTTTCAGCGGCGAACTGGATAAGGTATTGGCATCGATGATTATTGCCCAGGGTGCGGCCGCCCAAGGAAAAAACGTCACCTTGTTTTTCACCTTCTGGGGACTCAATGCTCTTAGGAAAAGAGATGGTAAAGGACATAACAAAACCTTTATTGAAAAAATGTTTGGCGCAATGATGCCCAAAGGCGCTGTAAAACTGCCACTTTCAACAATGAATATGTTGGGTGCCGGTCCCGCCATGATTAAAGGAATTATGAAAAAGAAACATGTGGATGATCTGGATACGATGATCAAAAAAGCGCAAAATGCCGGGGTGCGTTTTATCGCCTGCACCATGAGTATGGACCTGATGGGGATAAAAGAAGAGGAACTCATTGAGGGCATTGAATATGCCGGTGTGGGAACCTACATCGCCAGCAATGAAAATGCCGGAACGACTTTATTCGTCTGATCCATTCATTATGACTGACTAAGTTAATAATATATTTTAATGAAGCGACAGAAAGTAAATTTCTGTCGCTTTTAAATTTGTTAAAAGAGCAGCTAAATCACCAATCTTCTCAATTGCTGGTCCAGAAGTTACTCTGATATTTGCGCCCATTTCTTTGGCAAT
>JAKLQL010000601.1 GCA_022013395.1 Acetobacterium sp. | reverse complement strand
TTAAGGTTGTATACCCATAATTATTTTTTTCATGCGTTTTTTAATTAAACAATCCATGAGAATCAATAAAAGAATTGAAATCAGTGAAATAGATCTAGCTTCATGGAAATTAAGTGGTAATAATTGACGCTTAAAACAAAAAAGAAATAGACTTATTTTCTCTGATTTGTTAAGATGAGCATACAGAAAAAAGGCGATTTGATACCAATCGGGCAATGTACCGGAAAGATTCAATTAGCCCAGGCATTTAATGCCCTGAAATAATAAAACAAATAGCAGGAGGAAAAAATGGCAATTTTTGAACGTCTTAGTGACTTGTTAAAAGCGAATGTAAATGACATGCTGGATAAGGCTGAAGATCCGGAAAAAATGGTGAAACAGATTATCATTGACATGGAAGCACAGGTTAATAGTGCAACCCAGGCACTGGGTGCCGCCATGGGCAGCGAAAAACAAGCTTTAAAACAATTGGAATCCGCAAAAGCAGCTTCAGCAGACTGGACTAACAAAGCGAAAGTCGCATTAACGGCCGGCAATGAAGAACTGGCAAAAAAGGCATTGGCGCAAAAAACCAGTGTGGATGGTGATTTAGTTCAATTCCAGGCCGCCTATGACTCCATGAGTATGCAAGTTGGCCAATTGAAAGACCAGGTGCGTCAATTAAAATCCAAGCTTGAAGAAGCGCGAATGAAACAGAACATGTTAATCGCCCGTTCTAAAATGGCCGACGCTCAAAAAAGTGTCAGTACCTCTTTAAACAGTACGGACAGTACCAGCGCCTTTACCAAACTGGATAAAATGGAACAGAAAGTCAATGCTAAAGAAGCCGAAGCTCAGGCATTTACTGAAATGGCCAGTGAAAGCAACAGTGTGGCTGACGAATTTGAAGCACTGGAAAAAAATGCGGCCGTTGATGACGAATTGGCTAAGCTTAAAGCAGAGATGGGAATAAGCTAAAACCATGGCATTTATAATTGGAATACTGATTATGGTTGCAGGGATTTGCTACGCTGTTTATATGTTTCGCAAAAACACAAACAAGGTACAGGAAATCCAGTTTCAGCAGACCACCTGCATTAAAGATGTCTTGGACATTGTTGGTGATTTATCCAGTTTGGATGAGAATTACCGTCATTACAGTGAAGTGAAGGGTCACCTTCGCAGTGTTTCGGGCGATGTGGAGGCACCGTTTTCCCAACGTCCGGTGGCTTACTATGAAAATGAAGTTTTTTCAGTTCATGAAGAAACTCGGACGGAACGGGATGACAAAGGCAATACCCGAACCGTTACGGATAAGGTGGAAACTTCTTTATCCAGCGAAAAAAGTCCGGTGGAAGTCTATCTTACTGACAGCAGCTCAGATGAAAAAGTCTATATTGATATGGCCAGTTTCGGTGGCGATGTGGATCTGATGCCCGGCTGCAATCGGATGGAATCGGAAGATTCTGATTGGGTCAGAGATAATTTCAATTTTAGTTTTTCTAAAAATAGAGGCTCACGTTTTTTGGGCTATCGTTTTTTTGAAGAAATTCTGCCAGAGGATCAACCCATGTATATTCTGGGTGAAATCCATAAGCGGGGGAATCGACTTTATGTGGGCCGATCAGTTACAACCAAAAAACCATCCCATGTGACTTATAAGTCAGAAGATGAACTGTTGGATGATATCAAAAATGAAAAACTGATGGCCATTGGGATTGGTATCGCCAGTGTCATTGGCGGAATTATCGTGATGTTTTTGTTCTCCTAGACCGAACCGTTCAGGAATCGAAAAATAAAAAAAGAAGACCCTGATGATCTAGTAGATCATCAGGTTTTTTTGCGAAAAAACTTAGAATTAATCTAAGCCTACAGCTGCCAGTTTTTACAAACATCAAACCAGGCAATGCTGTTTGAGTATTTTTCCAGCTCATCAATGGTCAGTTCAATGGCGCTGTTGCTGCTGCCACAGGCCGGAAAAACGGTTGCGAAGCGGCGGAGGGAATGGTCTAAATAGACATCCACCTCATCATTGATGGCAAAGGGGCAAACACCGCCGACCCCATGTCCGACGAGTTGGTCCACTTCTTCGGGAGAAAGCATTTTTGCCTTGGTTTTAAAATGAGCCTTAAATTTGGCATTGTCAATTTTGGCATCGCCGGCAGCGACCACCAGCACACATTTTTGATCTAATTTGAAGGACAAGGTTTTAGCGATTCGCTCTGGTGCGCACCCCAAAGCCTGGGCGGCCAGTTCCACCGTTGCCGAAGAGGTTTCAAATTCTTGTATTCGGGTATCCAGATTCCACTGCTTAAAATAATTTCGTACTTTTTCAATTGCCACTTTATTTAGCTCCTGTTCTGATGAAATTTATTAAAAGAAATTAAGTTTTATTAATTCTATCATATTTTATTTTCAAGAACAAATAACATCTAAAGTCGCTGGATAAATAAGCTTTCGAAACAAAAAAACAGCGATCCCGAATGGATGCGCTGCTTTTTTTATATTAGGAATGAAAAGAAAAAGGGGAGATGTGTATCTCTTAAATACATAATAAACTGCTAACCTTTAGCAAAACTTGAAATTCAGTAATTTTTAAGGAAAGTCGAAATTGCCGAGAGCGCATTAATTTTTATATGGATTGAAAAAAATGTGACTTGAGGGTATAATTTATAATAATCAAGAAGTAAAGAATGAGCAACATTAACATGGATGGATTCAGCTTAAAAAAAAGAAACAGGAGCGATCCAAAATAATCAGTCGATTAAAAATGAACAGAAAGCACAAAGAGGTAATCGCTATGAAATTTAAGAAGGCAATCGTCTTCCTGCTCGCAATGGTTTTAATTGGAAGCGCATGCCCCCTTGGGGTAATGGCTGAAGGTCAGTCTATGGTCATTCAAAGTTTAGCTGAAGTGGCGGATCTTGATACCAATTCGAACATCAATGATCAGATTATTGTCATTTATAAAGATCAGGCCAATGTCGGAAATCTTTCTTTAACAACTCAGGAGGTTATCGGGGGCGAAACTTTAAGTGATCAAGTGGATATTATCCAAGTTGCTGATTCAGTCAATACCGATGCCCTGGTTACTAAACTATCGGAAAACCCCAATGTCCTGGTGGCTGAGAAAAATAGTTATCTCCAGACTTCGGCGCTACCCAATGACCCGGCATTGTCGACCGCCTGGCAGTTTGAACGGGTTGGCGCTGACGAGACCTGGAACAAGGTCAATAATGCTCAAACCGTGGTGGTCGCGGTTATTGATACTGGCCTGAACACCCAACATCCGGACCTCAAAGACAATGTCGTAACTGGCTATGATTTTGTTGAAGGAACCACCAATATGGTGGATTTGTCGGGACACGGAACCCTGGTCTCGGGATGTGTGGCGGCGGTTGCCAATAATGGCATTGGCATTGCCGGCATCACTGGCACTGCCAATATTAAGGTGGCACCTTACCGGGTTGGCGGTCTGTCTGATGGCGATAAAAATTTGGATGTGGGCTATATCTGTGCCGCCTTGTATGAAGCAGCCGGGCGGTCGGATGTAAAAGTCATCAATATGAGTTTTGGCGGATATATGGTTTCGGCGGCACTCCGGACAGCCGTGGAAAATGCGGCCGCCGCCGGAAAAGTAATTGTAGCGGCAGCTGGTAATGAAGGTGCTGATGCCAATTACAGTGGAGAATTAGCGATTCCGGCGTCCTATAATAATGTTATTTCAGTTGGGGCAACGGATAACACCAATAAGATCGCTTACTTTTCCCAGCACAACAGTCTGGTGGATTTATGTGCTCCTGGCATGAAGATCTATTCCACCAGCCATGATGGCACCTATGAAGTAACCTCCGGCACCTCGTTTTCCAGCCCGATCACAGCCGGTGCCTGTGCTGTCCTGATGGCAGCAGATCCTAATATGACCAGCACTGAGGTGGAAACACTGCTGGAAGAAACGGCCTTGGATTTTGGGGCGAAAGGCCGGGATGATTACTATGGTTATGGGATGATCCAACTGGATGCTGCTCTGGCCAAAGTGACCCCAAGTACGCCGTTGAGTATCGACAGTTTTACAGTGGATAAAGCAACCGGTCAAACGGTGGGGACGCTACTCACCTTGAGTGCCAACGCCAGTGGCGGAGAAGGAGATTATCAATACGGTTTTTACTATGACTTAAATGGAAAAACCACCACCATTCAAGATTACAGCAGTGCCAGCACCGCTACTTTTACCCCGACAGAAGCTGGTATTTATACCCTTTCAGCGCAAGTCCTGGATGGAAAAGGCAATACCGTAAAAAAATCGATTGTCAACTATGTGGTCAAAGACAAGGCGACTCCAGCCATTGAATATCGCACCCATGTCCAAAATATCGGTTGGCAGAGTGTGGTGGCGGATGGGGCGATGAGCGGAACCGAAGGGAAATCCTTACGGTTGGAGGCCATCGAAATCAACACGAATACCCAAAACTATGATCTAGGGGTGAAATACCGAACCCATGTTCAGAACATTGGCTGGCAGAATTATGTAGCGGATGGTACTTTAAGTGGTACTTCAGGTCAATCCTTGCGTCTGGAAGCCATTCAGATTGAACTTACCGGTACTGATGCCGATCTTTTTGATGTCTACTATCAGGTTCACGCTCAAAACGTGGGCTGGATGGATTGGGCCAAGAATGGCGAACAATCGGGAACCGCTGGTTTTGGCTATCGACTCGAAGGCATTCGGATTGAAATTATGCCCAAGGGCAGTGCTGCTCCGGGTTCAACGGCAAACCCGTTTATTCAAAAATAAAAATATCATTAGATTCTGCCATGGAATAGATTTGCTCATAGGTAGAAAAAATGGTCAGAAAAATTTTCAATCAAAGCTTCTTCATTAAATAGTGAGGAAGCTTTTTTACTGCCGCTCAGTTATAGAAAAATATTTAAACACCTTGTAATTGGAATGACTACGGTAATATTTAAGCTAAAGGAAACGAACTAAAAAATAACTGTAAATAGATAAAAACCTCTCTTGAAGAGCGGGGAATAATTGGTTATAATTGAAATAGAATACACAGATGTTGCACATGTAAATGATTGTCGATCTTAAAAATCAACCTATAAGGCGATGGGAGATATGAAATTGGTATTCAGAAAACAAGCTGTCAAAAAAATTATAATGCTGATACTGATATCGCTTATTCTTATAGGTGAAGGTTTTGTTTTGGCTGCCAGTGCAGCGAATGAAGGTGAAGTCAATTTACGAAAAAACGTTTTAATTGTCCACTCCTATAATCAGGGTTTTTCCTGGACCGATGAGCTCCACCGAGGGATTACAGAAAAGCTCTCTGATCAAAAATATAATATTTATACCGAATATCTGGATGCATATCGGGAAAATCCCTTGGATTACAATAAGATTGAAACCATAAAAAATTATGCAACCAAGGACATTGATTACATTGTCACAACGGATAACACGGCATTTGAATTGATGCTGTCCCTCAAAAAAGAGTACTTTTCCAATACCCCCATTTTATTCGCCGGGGTGAATGGTGGGATGCCTGAAGATCTGGCTTTTAATGATGTTACCGGAATTCTGCAAAACGTTGACTATGAAGAATTTCTATTGTGGTTAAATCAAGCAATGCCTCAAATCCAAAACCTGTTGCTTTGCGGTGCGGATACTAACACCACCAAAGGAACCTATGAACAATTGATCAATGCCTATGAAAATCTGGCTGACGCGAATCTTCATTTTCAAATTCATCTGATTAAAATTGATGATTATAACGAACAAATGGGTGTGATAAAAACGTATGATCCGTTCACCACCGCCCTTTATTCAGCTGGCTCTTTTGGGGTGCTGAACCATGATCAGTATACAGACATGTTATCAACCAATTCAAACATGCCAACATTTTGCGGGGTATCAACTTCAATTACCAATCAGGTGATTGGCGGATTTGTAGTATCACCTTATGAACATGGCCAGATAATGGGGGATGAAATCGTCGCTTTATCAAATGGAAAAGACATCCAGTCGATGCCGATTATTGACAAACCGGTTCAGGAAAAAATTTTCAATCACCGCGGGATGGAACAATTTAATCTGACCGATGCGGATCTGCCGCCAAACAGCACCATTATCAATAAGCCGGAAGATTCCTATGTTTTATCCCTAAACCAGATCCTGATGATTAGTATGATAATGGCATCCTTGCTCGTCGTTATTTCTGCTCAGGTAATTGTTATGAGAATCCGCAGGAAATCTCACGATGCGTTAGCCAGGGCAAATGCAGAATTATCTCAAAACAAAATGGAACTTGAGAAAAAAAGTGAAAAGCTGTTGGTCAGTCAGGAAGAGCTGACCAAAAATGTCAGTTTATTGATAAATGCCAATCAAAAGATTTCTTATCTGCTGGATTATAACCAATTGACTGGTGTTCTCAATGAAATCAGATTCAACACCCTGCTGGAGATAAATTTTGCGAAAGAAAAAGACGTGACCATCATTAATTTAACCATTATCAATCTCAATGAGCTGACCTACAGCCATGGAAAAGAGACTTATGGAGCGATTCTTAAAAGTATTGCCGAATTTCTGGAAAAAACTACCAAAGAGCGAGATCTAATTGGGCTCGCCAGCAATAATGATTTTTTAATTGCGACTGAAGGGATTCAGGAACAAAAATCGTATTTAGTCAGTCAACTCATCAATTTTTTTGAAAAACCCCTTGTTTTAGATCTATTTACAGTGATTATTAAATATAAGATCGGGGTAGCCTACTATCCGTTACAAACCGATTCCTATTCTGAATTGCTGCATATGAGCCGGCTGGCCATTACCCCGGTGATTAATAATGTTCTGGTTAATGTTTCCGTTTATGAACAGTCAATTATGGATACGATCCTGCATGAAAACTGTATTAAGAATGAAATAGAAACAGCTCTGGAAGCGAAAGAGTTTTTTCTTCACTATCAGCCCAAGTATGCAATAGATGGGATTACGATGCTGGGATTAGAAGCATTAATTCGGTGGAAACACAAGGATGGCTCGATCAAATCGCCAGGATATTTTATTGATATTGCTGAACAATCCGGTCAGATTATCAATATTGGTTTTTATGTGATTGAGCGAGTCTGTCAGTCGATTGTCGAATATAATCTGATTGATAAAGAACTGCCCGTCGCCATAAACCTATCCGGTCAACATTTTGCCAGTCGCGATATTTTGTATAAATTGCTGGATGCCGTCAATCGCTATCATATTCCACCCCATTTACTCGAGATTGAAATTACCGAAACAGCATTAATTGAGAACAAGGAATATGGTGCGGCGATTTTATCAGAACTGAGGGAGTTGGGATTCATTGTCACCCTCGACGATTTTGGAACCGGGTATGCATCCATTGATTACATTAAAAATCTGCCTATCGACCGCTTAAAGATTGATCAGAGTTATGCCAAACGCTTAGACGACATCAAAAGTCGCCGACTTTTAAAAACAATGATTCAAATGGCCCATGAGTTATCTTTTGAGGTGACCGTCGAAGGGGTTGAAACCCTGGAACAGTTTGAAATTATCAAAAGTTTCGAGCCTAAAGAATTTCAAGGTTATTATTTTAAGTGCCCTGCCCCACCTAATGAAATATTTGACCGGGAATGAATAATTAAAAAGAGGACATACCAATAGAAAATAAACTATTGGAGATGTCCTCTTTTTGACTACATACAATTAAATCTCTTTAATAAAAGAAGAATAAAGAAATAGTTTATCACATATTTAATACGAGTTATTTCGAAATTTTATTATATTTAGTTGGAAAGGGTATAATAGAAACAATAATCATTATTATTTAAAAATAACGTTTGCTTAGTGCCGGTGTTAGCAAAAAACTTAAACAGCAGTTCTATAAGTGATTATACAGGAGACTGATAATGAAAATTAATAAAAAAATTACAATCAGGATACTGATCATGCTTGGGTTGATAATTGGTTTAATCAGCCTTGGCGGTTGTGAGGCCAATAAAAATCAGCCGGATCATGACGATTCAGCGGGTACTCAGACAGATCGCAGTGATACTCAAACAAGTAATAAGATCTTGCTTGTCACTGGAGAATATGCCCCTTATACATCACCGGATGGGACGGGTTACGGTGCTTTCACCCAAATTGTTGAGGCTGTTCTCAAAGAAAGCGGCCTGGAAAATGAAATTGCATTTTATCCCTGGGCCAGAGCCTCAGAGATGGTTAAAAACGGTGAGGCCTGGGCTTCATTCCCATATGGGTATACCAAAGAATTGGCACAATCCTATGACTACTCCGATGCCATTATCCAAAGTCCCCATAAATTTTATTATCTTAAATCCAATGAAAAACTAGCCCGGGAAGGTGTGGGTTTTACCAAAATCAGTGATTTCACAAATTACACTTTTGGCGGTGCCAATGATTATTGGTATGGTGATAAGACCACCATCGAAAATAGCGGCGTAACGGCAGAGTGGGCCAGTGATACCGATGCACTCCTGAAAATGTTGCATGCTGGCAGAATCGATTTTCTGATTGAAGATCAACAGGTGGCTGATGCCGCCATCGCCCGGCTTTTTCCAGATGACATCGATGCCTTTGCTACGCTTCCCAACTCGGCAACCCAGCAGGACTACTATTTGATCATTTCAAAAAACTATCCCAATTCTCAGTTCTACCGGGAAAAATTCAATGCTGCGCTACAGACGCTTAAAAACAATGGTACGATTGATCGTATCTTAGCAGAAAATGGACTTAGTTCAAACAAGTAGGAGGGTTTTATGAAAGGTTTTCGGACGAAAAAACTAAGCACCGCATTATTGCTGCCAATTATCCTGACTGTTTTTGCAGTTCTGATGGCGCTGACCATTTACGATGCAGCAGCAGCGAAAATACAGATGACCGAGGATTTGAATAATGAGGCCCAGCAGATCTTAAGCATCACCGCTGATGCGGCAGAAGATGCTTTCTGGACCTATAATGAAGTGAGTCTAAAAAAAATTGGTGAGACACTGGCAAGCTATCAAGAAATAGCGGCCATTAAAATGGTGGATGATGAAAATCAGGTCGTTTTTGAAACCAGCAAAGATTCAGAACCTTATCAGAGCCGGTATTTATATCCGGTTTTTACTCAAGAAATTTTTAAAAACGATCAGAAAATTGGTGAAATTCAGCTGGTGTTCACCACCTCTTATTTAAATCAGGCGATTTTTTCTGCGATCCTGTTAGGTTTTGTGCGAACAATTTTTATTAATTTAGTTATTGTGGTGATTATTTTATTTGTATCCAGAAATCTTTCCAGATCGATTGACCGAATTGCCGCCGGGGTCAAGGGATTTTCTCAAGGCGATACCCAAACTCGAATTCAGGTCAAAGATAGTCATGAAATAAAAAATCTGGCCGATCGCATCAATAAATTGTTTGATGATATTTTGGAATCCCAAAAAAAACTAACCGAAAATTATGAAATGTTGTCAAAGCAGGAAGAAGCTCTGCGAATTTCAGGAGAACGTTACCGTTATGCAGTAGAAGGGTCTAATGACGCCATCTGGGACTGGGATTTGCAGAGCAACGAATACTACGTTTCCAAGCGTGGTCTACAGATGGTGGGATTATTGGAACAGATCAATATGAGCCTGGAATCCTGGATGTGCTTCATTCATCCCCAGGATCGAACCCATTTTGAATGCTATCTCCAGAGTTTTTATCAAAATAACACAAATTTTGGTCAGATTGAATTTCGGGTAATTGGAAGCAAGGGTGAAACCCGTTGGATCTTCTGCAGAGGTAAGGGGATTTTTAACCAGAACAAAGAACTGATTCGCGTTTCCGGTTTTTATACCGACATCACCGATCGTATTAATGCCGAAGAAGCCATTAATCGACTGGCTTATTATGATGTTTTAACCGGATTACCCAATCGCGCCATGCTTTTTGAACACTCAAATCAATTGTTTGCGGAACAGGAAAGAACGAATAAAAGCGGGGCGCTATTGTATATCGATTTGGACAATTTCAAAACAATCAACGATACCAGGGGACACGCCACCGGGGATCATGTTCTGGTGAGTATTGCCAAGGAACTGGTTGAAGCCATCGATTGTGACACCATTGCCAGAATTGGCGGTGATGAGCTGGTGGTGATTCAAAAAAACTGCACGATGATGGAGGCAAGCAAACTGGCCAACGAAATTATGGATATTATCAATAAGCCCTGGAACATTGAGGGCTTTGAATTTAATATCACCTGCAGCATCGGGATTACCATGTTTCCCGAGGATGGCACGGATATCAATAAACTGTTGATGAATGCTGACTCAGCCATGTACCACGCCAAGGAAAAAGGGAAAGATCAGTTTAAATTTTTTGAACAAAGCACCAACGAAATGATGGTCAAAAAGATTGAACGTCAATATGAAATCAGGCGGGGCATATCAAACCGGGAATTTGTCCTTTATTACCAACCACAGGTGGACTTTACAACGGGGTTAATCTGCGGCGTGGAAGCATTAGTCAGGTGGCAGCATCCATCTGAAGGTCTCCTATCGCCATTTGAATTTATTGAACTGGCAGAAGAATCCGGCTTGATCATTCCTTTGGGAGAACAGATTTTGACGGCAGCTTGTGAACAAAGTGTGGCCTGGGATAAGGCTGGTCATCGGGATATCACCATGGCGGTTAACTTCTCAGCTAAACAAATCAATAAGAAAGATATCATTGAAGTGATTTTCAAAATTCTGGATGAAACCGGAATGAGACCGGAGCTTTTGGATATCGAAATCACTGAGAGTAT
>JAKLQL010000600.1 GCA_022013395.1 Acetobacterium sp. | reverse complement strand
TAGGAACCTGCATTATTGGAACGGTTGCCGGCGATTTACATGATATCGGTAAAAACCTGGTTTCCATGATGATCGAAAGTGCCGGATTCACCATGGTTGATCTGGGCGTTGATGTCCCAGCCGAAAAATTTGTGGAAGCTGTTAAAGAAAACGAAAACGTTACTTTAGTTGCCTGCTCCGGTTTGTTAACAACAACCATGCCAGCGCTTAAAGAAGCCGTTGAAACCATTAAAGCCAGCGGACTGGATGTTAAAGTTATCGTTGGTGGTGCCCCTGTAACCCCAGAATATGCAGCTGAAATCGGTGCTGATGGATTTGCTCCAGATGCTGGTAGTGCCGCTGTTAAAGCGAAAGAATTAGTCGCATAATTAATATTAAATAATATCATAAATAATTTCGCAAATATCTAAATTCAAAGGAGACCGTGAATGTTAACAAAAAGACAGAATTTAATGGAAACCATCAAAGGTGGTAACCCGGATCGGTTTGTGAATCAATATGAATTCATGAATTTAATCATGGAAGCACCGCTGGGCGAAATGGCCGGACCTGGTCAGACAATTAAAAATGGCTGGGGTATTACGTTCAGCTGGCCAGCTGATCAATTAGGTGGATTCCCAGTGCATGATGAAGAACATAAGGTATTAAAAGATATCACTGACTGGAAAAATCAAGTTAAAGCGCCAGCCGTGGCCACATCAGACGAAGCCTGGGCAGCAGCTGTTGCTCATGCCAACGCGGTTGATCGTAACGAAGAATTTGTAGCTGCTTTTGTAGCTCCCGGTGTCTTTGAAATGACCCATCATTTGATGAGCATGGAAGACGCATTGATGGCTCTTTATGAAGAACCAGAAGACATGCATGACCTGATCGACTATCTGGTTGATTATGAACTGGCTTATGCCAAAGAATTGATCAACCGAATTCATCCTGACTGTATTTTCCATCACGATGACTGGGGCAGCCAACGTTCGTCTTTTGTTTCGCCAGAAATGTTTGAAGAATTCTTTTTACCAGCGTATAAAAAAATCTACGGTTTCTACAAAGAAAATGGCGTTGAACTAATTGTTCACCATAGCGATTCTTATGGAGTTAACCTGGTGCCATTTATGATTGAAATGGGCATCGATATCTGGCAAGGCGTTATGACAACCAACAATGTGCCAGAACTGATCGAAAAATACGGCAAACAAATGACATTCATGGGCGCTATCGATAGCGGCGTTGTTGATTTCCCCGGCTGGACACCAGAAATCGTGGCTGAATATACTAAAAAAGCCTGCGAAGAATGCGGGAAATTATACTTCATTCCAAACCTGACCCAAGGCTTGAATTTCAGTTCATTCCCAGGTGTTTATGAAGAAACGACTAAAGTCATTGACCAACTAAGCAAGGAAATGTTTTAACATCAACTGACTCAAATAAAATTAACATCTAAAAAAATATACTCCAATAATCATGACATAAAAAGACCAGTCCCGGCAGAACCCGTGAGTTTTTGCCGGGACTGGTCTTTTTTGAGCCGATTGCTTAAAGGAAGGCTGATTTTTGTTTGGGGTACATGCTTTATTAAATAATCAGTCATGAGTTATAAATGCAGTATTTATTTTCCCAAGCAAATACCGTTTCTTAT
>JAKLQL010000599.1 GCA_022013395.1 Acetobacterium sp. | reverse complement strand
ATCTTTTTTAACATTACTTTTTAAGCATTATATAAAATTAAAAGCAAGTTTTGTGCCAATTCTAAAAAAATTCTTTCCTGGAATCAGATCTTCGTTCTTCCCATTAATACATCTTAAATTCACGTAATTCATTGTCTTAGATTATAAGTTGTCTAGTGATCTTTTTACGCCATTTTTAGACTTTCAGCTTTTTCAAATACGGTTATGCGACACTTTCGATCAACCCTCGCATTTTTACTTACTTTTGTTCCAATGCCAGCAGCTGCTTTTTTATTTCAAGTCCACCGCCATACCCCACTAAACTGCCATTAGCACCAATCACCCGATGACAAGGTATAATAATGGAAATCGGGTTCTTGTTATTGGCGCCACCAACGGCACGGCAGGCTTTTTCATTACCGATTGCCCGAGCGATGTCCTTGTAGCTACAGACGGCTCCGTAGGGAATATCCTGAAGCGCTTTCCAGACCTTTTGCTGAAAGTCGGTGCCTTGAGGGGATAGGGGTAGATCGAAACGCTGACGTGTCCCGGAAAAATATTCCTGGAGTTCCTGGACCGCCTTTTTAATCAGAGGTGTTTCCATACCGTTGACCCCTTCTGGCAATACCTCGCTAAAAATCAGCCGGGTAATGGCCATTCCATTCTCGGTTAGAACAATTTTACCAAGTGAGGTTTCATAAATATATCCGTATTCCATCTCTTTTCCCTTTTTCTATTTCATCAGAATTAAAACTTCTAATATATCAAATCCACTAGCTTCTGTGTTCCATGCTTATCATAAGTATTTGATTTTTTTAGTTCAATTGATTGTATTGTTGTTTCTGGAGTATATCCCAAACCTTCGGATCTTTGGCTTCAAAATCTTCATTAAAAAGACAAGCCCGGGCGATCTGGTTATTATCGTAGGTTTTGTAGTAATAGGTCCCGGTATTACAAACCATGCATGCGGTATATTGGGTAAAATCAATTCCGTCATCGGTGATAACGCTTCCTTTTGGTATATCAACCGATGCTAAAATATGAAAAGCGGCGTTAATGCACTCTTCTTCATTGTTGATGGGATTGATGGCCTCTCGCCCAAACAACGCCCGTAAAAATCGGGAAGGGGGTGTGAAATCCCCAGGTAAACCAAATGATCCCGCACCAGCGCCAAAGGGACTGAATGTCACGCCATTTAACTGAATCGAACCTGTTTTATTTGGTGAAACACCAATATAATTGCGAATGTTGGTTAGGTGCCAATTGAAGTCCGGGCTATTTGTCATCACACCGAGGGGATTGTCATGAATCATGATGCCATCCTTCATCGGTTCAATCACAATGGTATTCCCGGTTTTATCGGTAATAATCCAGTGCAGTGGCGTAATTACATTCATAATCTTAAGCGGTGTACTGACAATATTCAACTGAGGAATTGCGCTTTTCACTTCTTCAAGTGTCGAAAAGTTGGTTAACAGCCATCCGACAATTTCATGAGGGGCAAGATTCGTTTTTCCGGGAATAGCGGAATCGTTGTACTCAGCGTAGCCCGGGAAATATAAACTGGCACAGGCTAGACCGGTCTCATTAAGACCATCAGCAAAAATATAAGTGCCTAAATTTCGGCCGATTCCCATCATCGCATATTTGACCGATCTTTCCGTTTGATCCACCTCAGACACCAACGGAAACTTCCTTGGAATAAAGATCAGCTCGGGATCTAATAAAAAAGCGAAATCCATGGTTCTGGCAAGTGTATTGATCTGATTTGTTGTTGTTAAGGTGAGGCTTGTACACATAAAGAATTACCTTCTTTCTACTTTTTAATCATTATATCTGTTTTTACAACAATAGTAAATGCTGAAAAAAAGCTGAATTATACTGTTTGAATATCGAGAAATTACTTTTAAATACAAAGGCTATGAGCTTCGATTAAAGCCATATGACTCATATAATATTTTCTTAGTAAGGCACCGTCCTGTGTGTCCTTAATGCTACCTTAATACTACAGACGAAGTTGTAATGCTATGTTGATTTTTCCTATGTTATACTTATAGTATAAATTTTTTTTATAGAAAAGGGGTGTAATTAGGTTGGTGATAACACAAACGTATTCTGATTCACTGTTTGAGCAGCTTTCAGCCATACCGGCAGTAAAAAAACGCGGAAGACTTCGCATTTATTTCGGTTATGCAGCCGGAGTCGGCAAAACCTGCGCTATGTTGAATGACGCCCATGAAGCACTAAAAGATGGGATTGATGTGGTCGCCGGTTACATCGAGCCCCATGCAAGGCCAGAGACGATGAACCTTTTAGAAGGATTGGATCTTTTACCGCCCCTGGAAATACCCTATAAAGGCGTCATCTTAAAAGAGTTTGATCTGGATCTCGCCATCCGAAGAAATCCTGATCTTATTCTGATTGACGAAATGGCTCATACCAACGCAAATGATTGCCGCCACAAAAAAAGATATCAAGACGTGGAGGAGTTACTACGTGCCGGCATTGATGTCTATACTACCATTAACGTTCAACATATTGAAAGTCTGAATGACGTTGTGGCTTCTATCACCGGCGTTTCTGTACGTGAACGAATTCCTGACAGCGTATTTGACAGCGCCGATCAAATTGAGCTGATTGATCTCGAACCGGAAGACCTGATTGATCGCTTGAACAAGGGGAAAATCTACCGGGAAGAGCAGGCTCAAAGAGCGCTTGCTAATTTTTTTATCAAGGAAAAACTGATTGCACTCCGTGAAATTGCATTGCGCCGCACCGCTGATCAGGTAAATCGGATTGCTGTGCAAAATTCTGTAAAAGAAAACACACAATCTAAAATCACCAATCCATACGGTAATGAACATATTTTGGTCTGTCTGTCGTCAGCCCCCTCCAACGCCAAAGTTATCCGTACGGCGGCACGGATGGCAGATGCTTTCCACTGCGCATTTACAGCTCTGTTTGTGGAAACGCCGGAGACCAGGGAATTAGCTTCTGAAAACATGACTAACCTGAGAGCAAATCTGCGACTGGCCGAACAACTTGGTGCACAGATTGCAACCATAAACGGAGAAGATATTCCTGGACAGATTGCCGAATATGCCAAAACAAGTCGTGTTTCAAAAATTGTCATCGGTCGTTCCAACCACACCAGGCGATGGTTTGCAAAATCCAATTTCGTTGATAAATTGACCACACTTGCGCCAGCTCTTGACATTTACATTATCCCTGATACACAGTCATCCTTTCATCTAAGAGTTCCTAAATTTGAAAAACCCCCAAAGCTGTCGCTAGCTGATACTGCTAAGTCGATCGGAATTTTGATTATTGCGACTCTTATTGGATTTTTGTTCCAATTTTTAGGTTTTAGTGAAGTTAATATCATCATTATTTATATCTTGGGCGTGTTACTGATTGCGATTGCTACGAAAGGTAAGCTATATAGCTTGATTTCATCTATTTTAAGCGTACTTGTTTTTAACTTTTTCTTTACCGAACCTTACTTTTCTTTGCAAGCTTATGACCCAGGCTATCCGGTTACTTTCCTGATTATGTTCCTGGCGTCCTTCGTGATCAGCTCGCTGACCAAACAGATAAAGGATCATGCCCGCCAATCGGCTCAAAAAGCCTACCGTACAGAGGTACTTTTAGAAACAAGTCGAAAGTTACAGCAGGCAAAAGAAAAAACGGATATTCTAAGTGAAACGGCGCAACAAATGGTTAAGTTACTTGATCGAACCGTGATTTTTTACGCGACACAACAAAATTTACTATCCCCGCCGCTTGTTTTTTCAACAGAAGAATCAAAGGCCGATTCTCAGGCTTATATCGGAACGGATGAACGGGCGGTAGCTGAATGGGTATACAAGAACAATAAACGTGCAGGTGCCACCACGAACACTCTTTCTGCCGCTAAATGCTTGTATCTTTCTGTCCGCAGCGGCGATTCTGTCTTCGCTGTTGCCGCGATTGTCATGGAACAGCAAGCGCCTCTGGAAGCTTTTGAAAAGAGCCTGATGATTGCTATGCTTGGAGAATGCGCACTGGCGCTTGAAAAAGAACAACTGAACGAAACTCAAAAACAGATTTCCATGCAGATCGAGCAGGAACAGCTTCGTGCCAATTTACTCCGGGCAATCTCCCATGACCTGCGCACCCCTCTTACCAGTATTTCAGGCAATGCGGGAATTCTCATGGGGAATTCTGAAGTATTGAGTGAAACGCAGAAAAAAGATCTTTACACCGATATCTATGATGATTCCATGTGGCTCATCAATCTGGTGGAAAATTTGCTTTCCATCACCCGGATCGACAATGGCTCATTGAATTTAAATACGCAGGCCGAACTTCTGGATGAGGTTATTGCGGAAGCACTGCGCCATATTAACCGGAACAGTGTAGAATATACGATCGAAACCGTGTTGGAAAATGAGTTGCTGATGGCCAAAATGGATTCCCGGCTGATGATTCAGGTTTTCATCAATATCATCGACAACGCCATCAAATATACACCGCCTGGTTCTCATATCACGATCTCGGCAAGACATGAAAAGCAGATGGTGCTTGTCGAAATCGCCGATAACGGTCCCGGTATATCAGAAGATGCAAAGGCCAAACTATTTGACATGTTTTATACAGCAGATAACCTCCGTGGGGATGGGCGCCGAGGATTAGGATTGGGTCTTTCTCTATGCAAATCGATTATCAATGCCCATGGCGGTACAATCCATGTCAAAGACAATGTTCCCCAGGGAACAGTATTTTGCTTTACCTTACAAGCAGAGGAGGTGAATGTTCATGAATAAACCCTTAATCCTTGTCGTCGAAGATGACAAGGCAATCCGCAAATTGATTACTACAACAATGGAAACACAGGGATATCAGTATCTTACGGCCGAAACAGGAGAAGGTTCGATTTTAGTAGCAGTTTCCAAACGTCCAGATATTATCATTCTGGATTTAGGCCTTCCTGATATGGATGGCGTTGACATTATCAAAAAAGTTCGGACTTGGTCAAACATGCCCATCATCGTGGTTAGCGCACGTAGTGAAGATCATGATAAAATTGGAGCGCTGGATGCCGGTGCAGATGATTATTTGACCAAACCATTTAGTGTGGAAGAATTATTGGCACGGGTTCGGGTCAGCCTGCGAAGAGTTCGCTTTGATAATGAAAAGCTTCAAAATGATGCATCTGTCTTTACCAATGGAAATTTAAAAATTGATTATGCCGCAGGCTGCGTATGGCTGGATGAAAAAGAAATCCATCTGACGCCCATCGAATATAAGCTTTTATGCCTGCTGGCTAAACATGCCGGAAAAGTCCTGACGCATAATTTTATCCTGAACGAGATTTGGGGCAGTTACACCGACGACATTACCGCCCTGCGTGTTTTTATGGCAACGTTGCGCAAGAAAATTGAAAAAATACCTTCGCAGCCAACCTATATTCAAACGCATATCGGAATTGGCTACCGAATGCTACGTGTTAGTGATGACAGCAAGCCCACTGATATAAATTCCTGAAATCGAAATTAAATAATCATTCAAAAAAACACGGACCAAGTCCTTATAAAATAGGCATTGGTCCGTGTTTTTTTGAATTTAAATAGCGATAGTTCGTCATTAAACTTATCTTAATTTAACTTTAATATCCCCGTGGAAACCCTAACCCCGAACAAATGTCCAAAGTGCTACACTGAATTAGAAGTTAAACGATGAGGAGGAATTTGATATGGACTTTTTGATGTTCGGTATTTTAGCAACCTGTTTTTTATTAGTTAAGCTGTTTGCCAATTGGTGCGGATGCCAAGTTGAAAAATCATAGAGGAGGATGGTTCTATGCTATTACTTGTATTTTTAATCGTTGCTGTCGGTGTGTATTTAGTATATGCCCTGGTAAATCCTGAAAAATTTTAGAAGGAAGTTGGAGGAAAAAATATGCTGCAAATTATTCTGATATTGGTAATCTTTGTTGCCATTATCATCCCAATGGGAAAATACCTATACCATATTGCGGTTGGAAAACACACCTTTGCCGATCCATTTTTTAACCGGATCGACAATGCTCTGTACCGCATATGCGGTATCGACAGAAAAGAGATGAGCTGGAAACAGTATGCCGTTGCCATGCTTGTGACCAACGCCATTATGGTCTTCGTCGGATACCTGATCCTGAGAGTTCAGGGCCTTTTGTTTCTAAATCCCAATGGCATCGGTGCAATGGAGCCGAGCCTTGCTTTTAACACCATTATTAGTTTTATCACAAACACGAATCTCCAACATTATTCAGGAGAATCCGGTCTTACTTATCTGAGCCAGATGGCGGTTATCATATTTATGATGTTTACTTCTGCCGCCACCGGTTTTTCAGTTGCGATGGCCGTTGTCCGTGGCTTTGCCGGCAAAACAAAGACCATGGGTAACTTCTATTCGGATCTCATCCGAATTATAACACGTGTCTTTCTGCCGCTTTCCATACTGGTCGGATTGGTTCTTGTTTCTCAGGGAGTGGTCCAGAACCTATCCCCCAATGTAACGCTTCAGACGATTGAGGGAACCTTTCAGGATATTGCAATGGGACCCATTGCCGCACTGGAGTCGATCAAACATATCGGAACCAACGGCGGTGGCTTCCTCGGAGCCAACTCAACAACGCCCTTTGAAAACCCCAATGTCTTCACGAATATTTTAGAAATGCTCTCGATGATGCTGTTGCCAGGTGCATGCGTTGTCGCATTTGGTTATATGGTTCACAACCGTAAAAAGGAGCCATCGAAAGTTAAAGGAAAAAAAGTTCTTTTGGGTAGCGAAGCGAAGCCCATTTTTGCCGTGATGCTCATTCTTTTAGTCGTTGGTATTGGGGTTTGCTTTGCTGCTGAAAGTGCCGGCAACCCACTGTTAGAACATCTTGGATTAAGTCAGAGTATGGGCAACATGGAGGGTAAAGAGATGCGCTTTGGAATTGCCCAATCGGCGCTTTTTACGACTGTCACAACTGCTTTTACCACTGGTTCCGTCAACAACATGCATGATACCCTGACGCCCATAGGCGGCGCTGTTGCGCTGATAAATATGATGCTAAACCTGGTCTTCGGCGGCAAAGGCGTGGGACTTCTGAACATGCTTCTATATGTCATTCTTACGGTGTTTATCTGTGGGCTTATGGTCGGCCGGACACCAGAGTATTTATCAAAAAAAATAGAAGGAAAAGAAATGAAGCTGACGGCACTGGGAATTATCATCCACCCTCTCTTGATTTTGGGCGGAACGGCTCTGGCAATTGCCATTCCGGCTGGCCTCGCCGGAATAACCAATCCCGGTTATCATGGATTTACCCAGGTAATCTATGAATTTGCATCCTCAGCCGCAAACAACGGCTCCGGTTTTGAAGGACTGGCTGATAACAGCGTTTTCTGGAATATTTCCACCGGGCTGGTTATGTTTTTCGGGCGCTACCTGTCCATTATCATCTTATTATCCATTGCCAGCTCGCTCATGCTCAAGCAGCCGGTCAATGAATCCTTAGGTACACTAAAAACAGATACCAGGACTTTTGCCATAGCGCTTCTCATGGTTATTTTGATCGTTGCTGCGTTGACATTCTTCCCGGCATTGGTACTTGGCCCGATTGCGGAACATTTGACTTTATGGAGTTAAGGAGGATACTTTCATGAGTAAAGAAACAAAGACAAAATTTATTACTGAGGACATTCTAAAATCCTCCATTCTTGGGGCGTTT
>JAKLQL010000598.1 GCA_022013395.1 Acetobacterium sp. | reverse complement strand
GAAAAAACTGTCCCGATTTTATCAGGAGGTTTTTGGATGCGTACCGGTCCCTCCGGAACGGGACATACAGGGGGATTGGATCGATCGGCTGACAGGGATCAGAGGGGCCCATATTTGTGGGGAACACCTCTGTTTACCAGGTTATGAAGATCAATTACCGACTTTGGAAATTTTTTCCTATGACGATTGGATCGATGGCGGATTGCCACAGATTAATCGGACTGGCTTTGGACATATTGCCTTTGAAGTAGACGATGTAGCGGCCATACTCGAGAAATTGCGGGCTGCCGGTGGTGGGCAGATTGGTGAGCAGATTATTGCCGACTATCCTAATAATGTCGTCGGCGCCTTTGTTTACGCCACCGATCCCGAAGGCAATATTGTCGAACTGCAGAATTGGAGTACTCGATAACCAATTAAAAAACATAGAGAGGAAGTAGATAGCTTGGATACTGCAACCGGATTATTAATTACAACAGTGATTATGGCATTAGGTGCAATCACTTTTGCCGCACTAACTATGGCATTTGACCGAAGTCATAATCGCAAAAGCGTCAGACCATTTTGCAACATTCATAAAAAAGTTACGGATATGGAGATAAATATAAGTATACAGAATGCTGGGATGGGTCCCATGCGGATTCAGAAAATCGTTCTTTTGAATAATCAGAATGATTTCATTCAAGCAGGGATTCAATTAGGCAAAGCGTTGCCATTTGAATTAAATTGTGATGTATTTATCCAACATACCGATGAATATGTTTTGGCATCATTGTGTGAATTGAACCTGATTCAGGGGATCCTGGAACAGCATCAAATGACACAAGTGAAAGAAACACTAGATGGTTATTATATCTGCATTGAATATACCGATGTTTATGATGACGTCTATGAACAAAGAAGCAAACTAATAAATATTCCAAACTTGGTGAGGTGATGCAGATGCTCAAAAAAATAGGGAAACCGATGGTGCTGTTTTTGGTCATCCTCATGTTTATCGGACTCTTTGGGCTTTTGTTTGGTAGTGATAATGTGACCCTCGGGGTCAGCACTGTGCTGGCGGTGCTGATGTATCTGTCACGAGATCTGACAGCCAACCCGGTCAAAAACACACTCAAACTGATCCTGTTCAATATCATTATGGGACTGGTAGCCTACCTGTCATCGCTGAATCTTTTTCTGGCTATTCCCATCAATTTCATCAGCTTGTTCACTATTGCAGCTGCCTTGAGCTATACCATCAGCTCGCCGATTTCGACGCCCTTTTGCATGCAGTATATCTTTCTGATTGCCTATCCGGTCAGTCTTGAAGCTTTACCACTGCGGCTGGCGGCGCTGATCACCGGAGCGGTCATTATCATGGCTGTGCAATGGCGGGTCAACCGGAATCGGGTGGGGGTACAGAGCAGTAAGATTTTTCAGACAATCATAAAAAATCTCAGCTTGAAAATCGTCGGTATCAAAAATGGGGAAGACCTGAAACCTTCGGATGACGCTATTCGGGCGGCTACCAATCAGCTTAAGCGGATTCTTTATGACGCCCGGATCGATCACTATTATTTTACTCGCGAAAGTGAAATCAACCTCGATCTGGCCATCGCCTTTGAACGGATTAATGAACTTTTGCCACAGCTTGCGGATGTTTCGGGCCGGGATACTCTGCTTGATGATCTGGGCCTTTTAATGGCGCAAATCGGTGCTTATTTTGAAGAAAAAAACAAAGCCGATCTGGCGTCTGAGATCGGCTTTGTTCGGTTTTTTGAGCAATATGGAGACGAGTCAACCACTGACCTGGCGGTGTTGCGCGTGATCAGCCAGTTGGCCTTTGTGAAGGATGGTCTGGATGCCACCAGCCAGTCGGAACACCCTCACAGAACGCGTCCCGAGCGTTACCGTCATTCTGGGGAAGTCAAACGCTATCAGGTTAAGCTGTCAATCGATGCTCTGAGCCTGTCCTATGCTTTCCGGTTGGCTTTTGCCATCTCGATCTGCGCTTTTTTAGTCAACTACCTTGAGCTTGAACACGGCAGCTGGCTACTATTTACCATTTCGTCACTGACCTATCCCTTTTATGAAATGTCCCGGCAAAAAACCGGTTCGCGGATCGTTGGCACCATCATTGGCGGCGCCATCGTGGTTTTAATCTTTTCGATCCTGCATCTACAGAATGCCGGTATGCTGGTTTTGCTCGTCTCGCTGTTTCTGACAATAGTCTTTATGAACCAGTACATTTACTCGATGATCTTTACAACCATCACAGCCATCAGTTCCCTGGTGCTGATTGACAATGCCGCCAATCTAAGCCTTGATCGCATCATCTACGTGATCATTGGTGGTATCCTGGTGATGCTGTTGAGTAAATTTGTGTTGCCCTACACCGAGAAAGATGCCCAAAAGGATCTGTTTAACATGTATGATGAGATCATCATTAACTTTTTCAAAGATATCAAAAACTCGGCCAATTACACTGTTGATTTCAAACTCAAGATCATGAATCTGATGCTGACCACTTCCCTCATCGAAGACAAGCTGACTGCTTTCGATGACCCTGAAAGTGGGTCTGACATGGAGTTTTTTATTGATATCCGCCGCGGATTGATTATCCATCTTGATCAAGCTTACTGGTGGCTGCTAAAAAACAAAGACAGCCTCGATGAATTTAGAGCGGTCTTCCTATTTATTAATAATAATCAAGGCATGGTTCTGGAAGCGACAGATGACGGGATGATCGCTGCTATTAAAAGCGACTATCCCCGGATCAATCGGGTGGTGATTGGTGAATGCCTTGCTATTTTCAGGGCCATGCAGCAATTGAAATTGTTTGGTACTGCTACGCTGAAGTAATTTTTTTTCAGTTCAGGTACCCTTAACTTAAAACCAGGAGATCCCACTCGGTTCTGTTTAGGAAACTCGATCAAAAAATTTTAGATTGCAAATGAAGGGTGAACGCATTCGAAATATTAACTCCATTAGTCGGATCGCCGATGATTGGACCGTTGGGCGATCAGGCGATAGATCGGATCGGTTTGCTGTTCAACCATCATACAGACAATACAAAAAACCAGATAAACATGGAGCCCCAGATAACGGCTAATCAGCCAGAAACGCCGGTCATAAAGGATCGCCCGGACTTTTGACAGATCCCAGGTTTCATGGGTTTCTTCTGCCAGTTCCTTCATCGTTCTTTCAAATCATCGAGATGGGTATTCCCTTAGGAAAAGTGAGCCTGTAGCAACAGGAACCGTTGTAGATCTTTTAAAAATATTTATATTCTGCTTTTTCAAGAAAAAATATGGCGCATTTAAAAAAGTGTGGGTATAAATTTAAAAACAGTGTAATTCGTATTTGTTGATATGAAAGATTGCGACCTGTTGGGGGGCTTGTTTATGAATATAACGTTGAAAGAACTGATTACGTCTTTTACTAAATCCATTGATCTATACAATTATCTGCTTAAGAATCATCATCGACGAACGGCCATTGCTGCCTATCATATTGGCGTTCAGATGGGGTTATCAGGCGAACGCTTGAGCGATTTGACTATTGCAGCGTCCTTGCACGATATTGGAGCCCTAACCATTAGTGAAAGAGATAGTCTGATTCAGATGGATGTGGAGAATCCTTTTCCCCATAGCAGTTTAGGCAGTTATATGCTGTCATCATTCTCACCCTTTCAAAAAATTTCCCGCATCATTTTTTATCATCATTGGCATTATGATCTGGATAATACCTATATTCCAGAACTGGGCCCGGTGCCACTAGAAGCCTATATTCTGCACGTGGCTGATCGGACCGATATACTGGTGCAGCCGGATTGTTCAATTTTGGCACAAAAACAAAAGATCATCAAAAAAATGAAATCCTATTGTGGCACTGTTTTTCATCCCGCGGTGATTGATGCTTATCTGGCTCAGGCACAGAAGGATTCCTTCTGGTTAGATATTGACAACTGGGAAATGGAAACAATTCTCAAACTGGGCATTTGTAAGCGCTATGAAATTGACTTAACCATGGATTTGTTAGAGGAATTTGCCCTGACCCTTTCCAAAATTATTGATTCCAGAAGTAAATTTGCCATTTCTCACTCGTTTGGTGTGAGTCAGGTGGCCTACGCAATTGCTGAAAGAATGGATTATTCTCAAGAAGACTGCCGCAAAATCAGAGTTGCCGGCTTGTTGCATGATATGGGTAAAATTGCTGTTGCAACTGAAATTATTGAAAAAAAAGAGAAACTATCAGAAATAGAACGGGCCGATATCAGAACCCATGCGTATTTTACTTATTTGATTCTGGGCCACATTTCAGGTTTAGAAGGGATTGTCGAATGGGCGTCTGGTCATCATGAAAATCACGATGGATCAGGCTATCCCATGAATCTGGTAAATGCCGGAATCTCTCAGGAGATGGATATCGTATCCTATGCGGATATTTTTACCGCGCTTTCTGAGGATCGGCCATACCGTCAAGGCATGACTACGGACCAGATTATTCAAATTCTACAGGACGAATTTTTAACGAAGCATGGGGAGCCGGTGTTTCAAGTTATTCTGAATAATCTGGATGAGATTGAAAAGATCTGCAAAGCATCAGTTCAAGATGGTATTGCGCGTTTCCATTCTTATCTAAAATTAGCTAAAGCACAAGAACAATCCATAAAAGGTAGGGTAAATCGATGAAAAATGAAAATAAAAGAAGCTTAAAGTATTTCTTAAAAGACGATATTCGTCAGGAAACTGATTTTCGCAGCACCGATCAGAACATCGGGATGCCGGCACCGCCGATTGAAAAACCAACGCCAGCAGACGCCAAGAAAATCCCTTTAACTGAACCAGCAGTCTTGGGAATGGGGGAAATATCATTAAAAACAGCCATTTCGCACCGCGAATCGCGGCGGAAATTTACGAGCCAAGCTCTGACAATTGAAGAATTGTCGTTCCTGCTCTGGTCCACCCAGGGAGTTCGGAAATGGCGTCAGAAAAATGCCCTGCGAACCGTACCCTCGGCGGGAAACCGACATGCCCTGGAAACCTATCTGGTGGTTTTTAATGTTGAAGGGTTGGAACCGGGGATCTATCGTTATCTGCCATCCCAGCATCACTTAGTACTGGAATCAACACCGGATCATCTCAAAGAAAAGCTGACTGAGGCGGCCCTTAATCAACAATTTGCTGGTTCCGGTGCGGTCACCTTTATCTGGACAACCATTCCCTATCGGATGGAATGGCGTTATGGTGAAGCATCCTACAAGGTCATTGCATTAGATGCCGGACATGTCTGTCAGAATCTCTACCTGGCTGCGGAAACCATCCATTGTGGGGTATGTGCCATCGCAGCTTTTGATGATGATCTGATGAAT
>JAKLQL010000597.1 GCA_022013395.1 Acetobacterium sp. | reverse complement strand
TCGACAACATCACTTTCTACTTTTCTTTTAAATGCCCGTTCCAGGTAATTTTTGTTCAGGAATTGATCCATACATTTTTCAGAACTGCATACATAAGCACCACGTCCATTTGCTTTTCCTGTAGGATCAAAAAAAATTTCGCCAGAATTATCTGATACAATCCTAAATAAGTCGCGTTTATCAAATTTCGCATGGCATATAACACAGGTTCGCTGTGGAATTTTTTTCATTGTACCTCCCTGACATTGTTTATCTAAGTATTATAGCATAAAAAGCTATATTATTGATTAAACCTTTAATTTTCGAGGCCCAGCTCATCTTCAAATGTGGAATCATCGATTATCTCTAATTCTTCTTCTAATTCCAACTCTTCTTTTAACTCCAGTAAAATATCATCTGGTATAACAGTTGTTTTATCATCTTTTATTTGATGTTGGCTAACATAATCAATTTTGCTTTTAATATCGATTTTCCAACCCGTTAGTTTTGCCGCTAAACGGACATTTTGACCTTCTTTTCCAATCGCCAAAGATAATTGATAATCATCAACAATTGCGATGGCTGTTTTGTCATCCTTATTAGGGATAATTTCAACAACTTTTGCAGGGCTTAATGCATTGGATAGGTACTCTTCAATGCTGTCACTCCATTTAATAACATCGATTTTTTCACCCTGAAGTTCATTGATAATATTCTGGACGCGAACGCCTTTTTGACCAACACAAGCGCCTACCGGATCAATACTAGGATCATTTGCTTTGACAGCGACCTTAGTTCTCGATCCTGCTTCCCTGGAAATGGACACAATATCAACAATGCCATCAAAAATTTCAGGCACTTCGGATTCAAATAATCGTTTTACCAGACCAGGATGTGTTCTTGAAACGTTGACTTGAGGACCCTTTGTTGTTTTCTTGACCATCAACAGGTATACTTTCAATCGTTGATTAAGTTCATAGTTCTCGCCAGTCGTCTGTTCAGACGGCAACATTACTGCTTCTAGTTTGCCGACTTCAACATAAACAACACCTTTTTCAATTCGTTTGATAATTCCGGTTAAAACCTCATCCTGACGTTCAAGATAATCGTTATAAATGATGTTTCGTTCAGCTTCTTTAATTCGTTGAATAATCAATTGCTTGGCATTTTGGGCCGCAATTCGACCAAAATCCCGTGGTCTTACTTCTTTTCTGAAAAAATCGCCAACCTGATAGTTGCTATCAACTTCCCTGGCTTTTTCAAGGGAAATTTGGCTATGATCGTTCTCGGGCACTTCGACAATTTCTTTTAAGGCAAAAACCTGAATATCGCCATTTTCACGGTCAATATTGATTTCTACATTATGTGAATTACCATAATTCTTTTTATAAGCTGTGGTTATCGCAGCCTCAATTGCTTGAATCAATTCTTCTTTGTCAATTGATTTTTCTTCTTGAATTACATCCAGAGCGCGTATAAACTCCTGATTCATAATAGTTTTCTCCGCCTTCCGTATTATTCAGTAGCTGGAAGAGCTTTAAAATTCAACTCATCCAACCGATTTGCTTTTGCGATTTTACTGTTTTCCAGGGTAATCAGTTCACCATTGTCCAGCTCCAAGGTAAGTTCTTCAGGGCTATATGATTTTAATACCCCTTCAATGTTCTTTTTCCCATCAAGAGGTGCGAAAAGGTGAACAGCAATCTTCTTATTAAGATTTGACAGATAATGTTTTTCTTTTTTTAAAGGTCGATCCATGCCTGGTGAAGACACTTCCAGAAAATAACTCTGTTCAATAGGATCTTTTTCATCAAGCAGTTCACTGATTCGTCGGCTGACTTTTTCGCAGTCATCCAATGAGATGCCATTTTCTGAATCAATAAACAGTGTCAGACACCAATCCTTCCCTCTTTTTTCAAAGGTTAAATCTGCTAATTCATAACCAAGCGACTCCACAACGGGAGCAGTCAATTCGTCAAAAAATACTTCTTTTGATACTTTTTTCATACTTTTTCCTTTTAATTTATTCGTAATTTTACTTTTTTTCTTTAAATGAATTTTTCACAAGATCTGTCAGAATTCTCATACTACTCGAAAAATAGTTAAGAGTGGGTCTCCCCACTCTTAATGAAATACTATATAATTGAATGAACAATTAAAGAAATCATATCCATAAAAACAATTAAACTTCTAAAATTTCTACTTCTTTATCTTTTAGAATTGACTCAATGTTTTTAATTTCATCGTCCGTAACCTTTTGAATTTCTTTCTCACCTTGTTTTAAATCATCTTCGGTAATCAGTCCTTCTTTTTGGCTGTCTTTTAACTCCTGAATCGCATGGCGGCGAATGTTTCGCATGGCTACTTTACATTCTTCTCCATATTTTTTGACCAGCTTAACTAATTCTTTCCGTCGTTCCTCAGTGAGTTGCGGTATTAACAAGCGAATAATTTTACCATCGTTTGATGGATTAAAACCCAAATCAGATTTTAAAATCCCCTTTTCAATGGCAGGAATAGCCGTGGCGTCATAGGGTTGTACCACAATCATTCGTGCTTCAGGAGTACTGATGTTTGCCAATTGATTTAAGCTGGTTGGTGAACCATAATAATCAACCACAACCTTATCCAAAATACGTGGGTTCGCTCTTCCTGCTCGTAAGCTTCCCAGACTTTCATTAAGGTTTCTTAGTGCTTTTTCCATTTTTTCGTTTGCTGTCGCTTTGATCTCATTTACCATCTTCTATACCTCCTGAATAATTGTTCCGATTTTTTCGCCCATGATCGCACGTAAAATATTTTTCGGTTCATTTAAACCAAACACAAGAATAGGAATATGATTATCCATACACAATGATGTTGCTGTTGAATCCATAACCTTCAAACCCTGATTCAACACCTCGATGTATGATAATTCGGAATAGCGTATCGCATCTGGATTAACCAGAGGATCAGAATCGTATACCGCATCAATGCTTTTAGCTAAAAGGATAATTTCAGCGTCAATTTCTGCAGCCCTCAGTGCTGCGGTTGTATCCGTTGTGAAAAAGGGATTTCCGGTACCGCAGGCAAAAATGACAACTCTTCTTTTCTCGAGATGACGAATTGCTTTTCGGCGAATATAGGGCTCGGCAATTTGTTTCATTTCAATTGCTGTTTGCACTCGCACAGGTACTTCCATTTCTTCCAGAACATCCTGTAAACCAAGAGCATTTATGCAGGTGGCGAGCATTCCCATATAGTCTGCGGTGGATTTATCCATACCTTCGCCGCTTCGTCCCCGCCAAAAATTACCGCCGCCGACAACAATGGCAATTTCAACACCCAATTCAAAAACTTCTTTGATCTGACAACATATTGATTGTACCGTTGGGGTATCGATACCATGACCCGCACTTCCGGATAAGGCTTCACCGCTTAATTTAATGATGACACGTTTGTATTTCGGTTCCAACAAGACTCCCCCTTTCATTTTCTATATTATAGCGTAACTAGTACTATTTTACAATCTTATCAACGGTAAAAAAAGAACACGTATGTGTTCTTTTTTAAGCGTTTATGCGTTTAATTGCTTCGCTACTTCTTCGGCAAAGTTTTCTTCTTTTTTCTCTAAACCTTCACCCATTTGGAATCGGGCAAATCGTCTGATTTTAACATTTTCACCAATTGTCATGATTTGTTCTTTTACCAGATCTTCAATTGTCAGATCCGGGTTTTTAACAAAAGGTTGTTCTAAAAGACAGATTTCTTTGTAGTATTTGCTAACACGGCCTTCAACCATTTTATCAACGATTTTCTCAGGTTTACCTTCATTTAAGGCTTGCGCACGAAGAATTTCTTTTTCTTTTTCAAGTTCTTCGGTTGGCACTTCTTCTTTTGTTACATACAAAGGATTTGCTGCAGCGATATGCATAGCAACATCTTTAACAAAGTTTTTGAATCCTTCATTTTTGGCAACAAAATCAGTTTCGCAGTTTACTTCTACAAGAACACCAATTTTTCCGCCCATATGGATATATGACTCAACGATTCCTTCAGCGGCAACACGTCCAGCTTTTTTGTTCGTTGCTGCCAGACCTTTTTCTCTTAAAAGGACCATTGCATCTTCTATAATTCCATCTGTTTCTACTAAGGCTTTTTTGCAGTCCATCATTCCGGCACCACTTTTAGCTCTAAGTTCTTTTACTAATTTTGCGTCCACTTTTTTCCTCCTGATAGTAATTAAAAATTATTCAGCTGTGATTTCTTCAGC
>JAKLQL010000596.1 GCA_022013395.1 Acetobacterium sp. | reverse complement strand
TCGTTCCTTGTTGTAAAAAAGAAAAACTTCAAATAAAAAAAGCAAAAGGATAAACAAATCATAAATAATGATTATGGTATTTCCATTAGCCAGGTCTTCATAAACAGGGAATTTATTGACAATCGAATTCATCTTAAACTCCTTTAGTAATTTTATTATTCGTAATTACTGATTAATTCCATTTTTTTCTTTTTTGACAGGCGCTTGATGGCAATCTCCCGACTGAGTGCTTCAGATCTGGTTTCAAATGATTCCAGATAAACCAGCGTAACCGGAAGACGTCCTCTGGTATACTTGGCGCCATTACCGGAATTATGAACACCGATGCGCGCTTCGATATTATTCGTCCATCCTGTATAAAGTGTATTATCATTACATTTTAGTATATAAACGTAAGCCTTGTCTATCATTTGTTTATCTTTCTTTCAGCTTTTTATTGTAACTTATCAACCAGCCTTTTAATTTAGTATAATTATGGCTGATTTACGTAAATTTTACAAGATCCTGATGTACATCTGACATGAAAAAAAGATCCCTAAAAGGGATCTTGTTTGTTTTTCGAAATTCCTAGAAGTTGCTATTTCTTGGTCTTCTAGTTTGTTTTCTTTTTGTTCGACATTCACGACATCTTTTTGGTTCATTGTCAAAACCTTTTTCCTGGTAGAATTCTTGTTCACCTACTGTAAATACAAATTCTTCGCCACAATCTTGACAAATTAAAGTTCTGTCTTCCATGAGTTACCTCCACTTAATTTTAATGTACAGGATCTGATTATTCTTTTTTAAATGGAGCATGGACAATTTTGTCTGAACATTGGTTACCATTTATGAACTTGTAATCATTAACTATACTACCGTTATTATACAATGTTCGTTTACATTTGTCACCTGTTTTTTTAATTTTTTATTGAGTTAAATTCTTTTTTCGGATATATTAAATAATATAATTTCAATTATAAGGAGATAAATCATGAGAGATCTACGTCTGCTGAAATATGCGCAAACCCTGATAAATTATTCCCTCTACGTTAAAAAAGACGAGTGGGTTGTGATCCGTGGTTCAGAGCTGGCCATGCCACTGATTAAAGAGTGTTACCGGGAAATTTTGAAAGTGGGTGCTCACCCCACCGTTTTACTCAATCCCGAGGGACTTTCCGAAATTCTGCTTAAAGACGGCAGTGATGATCAACTGCAGTTCAATTCCCCGATTATGATGGAGATTTATTCTAAAGCAGATAAGGTTCTAAACATTCTAGGAGATCATAATCTGAAAGCACTGACCGCCATT
>JAKLQL010000595.1 GCA_022013395.1 Acetobacterium sp. | reverse complement strand
GTTGATTAATGAGGCGACCATGCTGGCTCTGGCCGCTCTGCAGGGTCAATGGGAGACTCGCGGGGATACGTCCAAATTCAACGGCGGTTACAGCGAAATTGTAGAAGGGGTCAATTCTACCCTCAATACCGTAGTGGATAAAATGGTTTGGTACGAAGCCATTATTGATGCCGTGCCATTCCCCATTCACGTTACCGACAATGATATGAAGTGGACCTTCATGAATAAAGCCTTTGAAACAATGATGATCAATAACAACGTCATCACTGATCGGGCTTCCGGCTGTGGCATGGATTGCTACAATGCCGGAGCTAGTATCTGTCAGACCGAAGGCTGCGGGATTCGACGACTGGTTGACCAGGGGTTGGCTGACAGCTATTTTGACTGGTACGGTCGCAACTATAAACAAGATACTGCCTACCTCAAAGATTCCAAAGGTGAAAATGTCGGCTTTGTGGAAGTGGTCACCGATCTGACACCAATGATCCGGGTCAGCGACTATACCAAAAACGAGGTCACCCGACTGGGAAATAATCTGATCAAGTTATCAGAAGGGTATTTAACCTTTGATTTAGAAATCGGTGAAGCTGATGAATATACTTCAGAAGTCAGCGCCCAATTTAATGAAATCAGAAACAGCCTGGAAGCGGTGCAAACCTCGGTTGAAAATTTGATTAGTGATGCCAATATGCTGGCACAAGCTGGTATCGAAGGGCAATTGGATACGAGGGCTGATGCCAGCAGACATCAAGGCGATTTTGCTAAAATTGTTAACGGGGTTAATGCGACCTTGGATGCGGTGGTGGCACCAGTCCAGGAAGCTTCGGCCACCCTCAATGAGTTGGCCAAGGGGAATTTAAATACCGGAATGACGGGTTATTATAATGGCGATTACTCGGTCATCAAAGAAGCGATGAATAATACCGTGGCCTTCCTGAAACGCTATGTCGATGAAATCACTCATACCCTGGAACAAATGGGACAGGGAAATCTCGATCAGGAAATTACGACCGAGTATCTGGGAGATTTCCAGGCTATTAAGACAGCCCTGAATGAGATTACCAGTACCCTCAGCACCACCATGGGTGAAATTAATGAAGCCGCCGGACAGGTTGAATCCGGGGCCATTCAAATATCCGACGGCGGTCAAGCGCTGTCTCAGGGCACCACTGAACAAGCCAGCTCAATTCAGGAGCTGAATGCCTCCATCGAAGAAGTAGCTGGGGAAACCAAGAAAAACGCCATGCGTGCCAACGAAGCCAACCAACGAGCCCAGGAGGTTCGTGGTAATGCCGAAGTTGGGAATGAACAGATGACAAAAATGGTCACTGCCATGGTCGATATTAATGAGTCCTCCAAAAATATTTCACGGATCATCAAGGTCATTGATGACATCGCCTTCCAGACCAATATTCTGGCGCTTAATGCCGCCGTGGAAGCGGCTCGAGCTGGTCAGCATGGCAAAGGTTTTGCCGTAGTTGCCGAAGAAGTCCGCAGCCTGGCGGCCCGCAGTGCTGATGCCGCGAAGGAAACAACCGGTTTGATTGAAGGTTCCATTGATAAGGTCGAAACTGGAACAAAAATAGCTGACGAAACGGCGGAAAGCTTAAAAGAAATTCTCCGCGAAATTGAAAAGGTCACCGGACTGGTAGGAGACATTGCCCAAGCATCCAACGAACAGGCCTCGGAAATCGCTCAGATTACCCAGGGAATCGAACAGGTTTCGGCCGTGGTTCAAACCAATTCCGCCACGGCT
>JAKLQL010000594.1 GCA_022013395.1 Acetobacterium sp. | reverse complement strand
TCATGGCTGCCGGCGCAATACCGGTTTGCCTATGCGGCGGCTCCGCTGCAATGATCCCTTCGGCCGAAGAAGACCTGCCATCCAATCTCTGCCCTCTGATTAAATCGACTTACGGATATCACAAAGAAAAAGCCAATCCATTCCTCGAGTGGGCATCACTGATTGTCGCTGAAACCACCTGCGACGGCAAGAAAAAAATGTATGAGTACCTTCGTGAGTTTAAACCGGTTCATGTGATGGAACTTCCTAATTCCCAAAGTGCCGAAGGTTTAAAACTCTGGAAAAGCGAAATCATCAAATTAAAAGACGTTCTGGAACAGCAGTTTGGTGTTACCATTACCGAAAACGATATCAAAGAAGCCATCGTGATCAAAAATAAAGAACGAAAAGCGATGAAGGATTTTTATGAATTATCAAAACTTGATCCGGTGCCGATGTTGGGACAGGATTTATTCAAGGTGCTGATTGGAACAACTTTTGAATTTAATCGCCAGAGTATTCCGGCAAAACTGGGAGCCCTGAGAGAAAAGGTTTTAGCAGAATATGAGCAGGAAAAAAAATACCCCAAGCAACCAAGAATCCTGATTACCGGTTGCCCGATCGGCGGTGCCACTGAAAAAGTCATTAAAGCGATTGAGGATAATGGCGCTGTGGTCGTAGCTTTTGAAAACTGCAGCGGCGCAAAAGCGATCGAAGACATGGTTGATGAAACGAATCCCGATGTTTATGCTGCTCTGGCTGAAAAATATTTAGCCATTGGTTGTTCTTGTATGACACCCAATCCCAACCGCATTACAAGCCTTAATCGGATGATTGACGAATACCAGGTGGATGGCGTTGTGGATGTTATCTTAACCGCCTGTCACACCTATAATGTGGAAACATTAAGTATTAAACGATTTGTGAATGATGAAAAAGAAAAAGCTTATATGAGTGTGGAAACCGATTTCTCACCATCAGATATTGGACAACTGAACACCAGAATGGCCGCTTTCATCGAAATGTTATAAAAATAAGACACAGGAGTTAAAATGGTCACACTGGGAATCGATTCAGGTTCAAAAACGACGAAAGCGGTTTTGTACAATGGGGACAAAATTGTCAAAACGATGCTTGTTCCGACATCAGCCAACCCTAAAAAAAGTCTGTATACACTCTATGATGAGCTTCATAATCATGACGTTGCTCATACCGTTGTGACCGGCTATGGACGAGCCTTATTAGCGGAAGCCGATCAGCAGATAACTGAAATTACCTGTCATGCCAAGGGCAGTGTTTTTCTAAATACCGACATTCAGGGGATCATTGATATTGGTGGTCAGGACAGCAAGGTAATTTTATTAAATAAGCAAAATCGGGTAACTGACTTTCTGATGAATGATAAGTGCGCAGCCGGAACGGGACGCTTTATCGAAAATATCATGCGGATTTTAGAAATCGATATTGAGTCTCTGGATGAGTTCGTTCAGTCGCATCAACCGGTCAATATATCCAGCATGTGCACCGTGTTTGCTGAAAGCGAAGTCATCAGTCTACTGGCAAAGGATGTTTCCCCAGGGGATATCGCATTAGGCGTGATCCATTCGATTGCCCAGCGTACCGCTCATTTTGCCAGTCGTCTGCCGCTGGGCGAAACTGTTTTTTTTAGCGGCGGATTAGCTAATTCAAAAGCGATTACGACAATCCTGGAAGGTTACCTGGCAAAGCCGGTTAAAACCCATGATTTAGGTCAATATGCGGGAGCCATTGGTGCGGCGGTGATCGGATGGGAGAAATCATGAAAACAATAAAAAGAGACGTATATTTTGACAACGCCAGCACTTCATTTCCCAAAGCGCCAGGGGTAGGAGCGGCCATGGCAGCGTATCTGGAAACCAGAGGCTGCAATGTGGGGAGAGGAAATTATCAGTGGGGGTACGAGGTAGCCGAAGCGGTTTATAAAACCCGAATGAAACTCTGCCAGCTGTTTGACTTTAACGAAGGATCTGATTCATCCAAGAATGCAATTTTTACCCCGAGCGTCACAGAGGCGCTGAACCTGGTGATCAAAAGCTTACTTAAACCAGGAGATCACGTTTTGGTCAGCGGCATGGAGCATAATGCAGTGATGCGGCCTCTTTATTATCTTGAAAGTCAGGGAATTTCAGCAGACGTCATGCCCTGCGATAGTCAGGGGCGACTTGAAGTAGAAAAAATCGAAGGTTTGATCCGGAAAAATACCAGAGCTATTATCATGACCCATGGTTCCAATGTTTGTGGAACGGTGTTACCGATCGAAAAAGTTTCGCAGATTTGTATCAGAAACCAGTTGAAATTCATTGTTGATGCCGCTCAAACCGCTGGCATATTCCCGATCAGTATGACAAAAACCGCCATCGATGCGCTTTGTTTTACCGGTCACAAGGGATTATTGGGTCCCCAGGGAATTGGTGGCATGATCATCACGGATGAACTGGCTGGGGAAATAACAAGCCTTGTCCATGGTGGCACCGGAAGCCGTTCGGAAAGCTTTGTGATGCCAGATTTTTTACCGGACAAGCTTGAATCAGGAACCTTAAATATTCCTGGAATATACGGTCTTTCAAAGGCTTTGGATTATTTGGAAAATACCGGATCGGAAAGCATTTTAGAAAAAGAACTGGAACTGACGCAAAAATTAGTGTCAGGAATACAGAATCTTAAGCATTTAAAACTCATTGGGGTTCCGGATATAAGTGAGCGCAGTGCGGTGATTTCGTTGGTAAGCATGAAAACTGATAATGCTCAGGTGGCCTTTGAGTTGGACCAAAGCTATGGGATTATGTCACGGGTGGGTCTGCATTGCGCACCTTTAGCCCATAAGACACTGGGAACCTTCCCGCAGGGAACGATCCGCTTATCCCTGGGCCATTTCAACACCAGTGAAGAAGTGGATTATTGTTTAAATGCCCTAGAAATAATCACAAAATAATGAATTTCAGACAGAAGTGAGAGTGCCTGGGAGTTTCAGTCGGTTTGCATCAATAACCCTGAAACCTCAGGCACTTTTCGCGATTGTCTAAACTACTTTAGTAGTGACGGGCTGATTGTTCCGTTTTCTTCTGATATTTTATAAACCTTAAACATTTGCTCAGCTAATCCCAGGCTTTTTAATCCGGCCATGACATGATCTAATTCTTCAGGTAAAAAGCGAATGGAAATGCCGCATCCTGCCGAAATTTCCCGCAGGGTCGGCATGATCGAAACCTTGGCGAATGACTCCAAATGGGATTGGGCGGTGATGGCAGAGTGCGTATTGGCAAAGGTAATTACGTAATAGATCATAGGGTGATAACCTTAGCCGCGGCATTAATTTTTTCAGTGATGGTGAACATATTGCTGATTGATCCGACTTGCAGCTGTTCTGTCAGTTTATAAAAATCTAAACAAGCGCCGCAGACCAGAATTTCACAGCCCCGCTCGGCTAGGACCTCAAGGTGTTCAATGACCTGGGCATTGACAGTCGGAAGTTTGACACCGTCGTTCATGAAGAGGATGGCAGTTGGAAGGCTATTTCCTTGGGAAAGAGTATAGAAATACATTTTAATCAAGGAATCGCCAAGGACGGGATCTCCAGCCCCAATCACATCTTTGCCCATGAATAAAACCCAGTTATCAGCCGAACCTGAAGTCTTTGGTTCAAAGACAATTTGAGAATCAGCAGTGCTGTTATCAGGGGTCAGGTTTTCAAGGCTCGCGAAATCCACCGAATAATCTGAACCAATGCCTTTGAATTCGACTCGATAGCCTTTGTTTTTAGCCAGTTTTTTTAAATTTTCGACCGCAATTGCATTATCAACTAAAATGGTAAAAGATACGATGTTATTTTCGATCTCTTTATTTGCCATAATTACTGGAATCGGACAAGTTTGGCCTCGGGCATCAATAATCATAAAGTTCCTCCTAAATAGCTTTTTGCTGTATCTTATTATAACAAAGGCGAATTTTTAAATCAAGAAAGAAGCAAATTAGGGTATAATAGGGAATGAAAGAAAAACATCACCTCGAAACAGAAAAGGAGAAATCTACATGAAACTAATTCCGGTTGAAGATTCTTTGGGTATGTTATTAGCCCATGATATGACAGAAATAATTCCAGGAAAACATAAAAAAGCGGTCTTTAAAAAAGGACATAAGATTGAGAAGGAAGATATAGCAAGATTGTTGACAATGGGAAAAGAGCATATCGGTATCATTGAATACAAGGAAGGCGATATTCATGAAAATGAAGCGGCGATCCGAATGGCCAGAGCTGCCGCCGGTAAGGGCATCACATTAACTGAACCAGCAGAAGGAAAGGTCAATCTTATTGCCGGAGATTCAGGCCTGCTAAAGGTCGATTTTGAGACGCTTCTTAAAATAAATTCTATCGATGATTTAATGATCGCAACGCTCCATACTGATCAATTGGTGGACGAAGGAACCATCATCGGGGGAACCCGGATTATTCCCCTTATCACGGAGGAAAAGAATATTATTGAGATGGAAGAACTCTGCAATAAAAATTTTCCGGTTATCCAGGTGTTGCCGCTGCGCAAATTAAATGTTGGAATTGTTACCACTGGTAGCGAAGTATATCATAAACGGATTGAGGATAAATTTGGCCCGGTTATTAGAGAAAAATTCGCGGAACTGGACTGTGAAGTGATCAGACAAATCATCGTTAATGATGAAGCAGAGATGATTTCTGACGCTATTTTCAAACTTATTGATGAAGGGGCCCAGCTTGTTGTCTGTACTGGTGGGATGTCAGTGGATCCTGATGATGTCACACCATTAGGAATCCGCAACACTGGCGCCACAGTGGTAACCTATGGAGCACCGACGCTACCCGGGGCGATGTTTATGCTCGCCTATCAGGGGGAAATCCCGATTGTTGGTTTACCCGGGTGTGT
>JAKLQL010000062.1 GCA_022013395.1 Acetobacterium sp. | reverse complement strand
TGGCAGCTTTTCCTTATCAATCCCAAACGCATCAATAATATTATCAGCCCAGTCCATCGTATTAGGATTAAGATAGCCCGACGTACAGGCATTGGTCGCTTCACAATAGAAATCGTCCGCACCAAAACAGTATTGGATATATTCCGGCATCATCGCCACATACTTTGTTTTTTCATATAGTTCTGGTCTTTTTTTCATTAACCATAACAATTTGATAAACGTGAAGGTTGGCGTCATTGGCATGCCAGTGCTTTTAAAAAATGTATCCGGATCGATAATGGCCATGGCGTCTTCAAGAATTTCCGCACCACGGTTGTCTTGCCAACCATAAAAAACATTATCAATGGCTTCATTGTTTTTATCGACCAGCGTAAAAGTTGCCCGTTGACAGGAAAATCCAACTGCCTCAATTTCCTTCGGGTCAAGTCCTGATACGTTGACCGCTTGTTTGCATGCTTTATAGGTTTCCTCAACAAGTAAATCCACATCCTGCTCAACCCAATTGGAATTTGGATAATTACAAGGATATTCGCCATACCCTTTTCCATAGATTTTTCCTTCTTTGTCAAGTATCATCGCTTTTGTGCCAGTTGTTCCCACATCAATACCGATTAAATATTTACCCATATCAAATTCTCCTTCTAAATAATAAAAATTAACATCTGCACCATGTATTAATTTAATATTATGCCTAGTATCAGGGAATCTTGTTCAGCAATTTGATGAAACTTTTTGATTCAGCCTTTGTATTGGGGAACCAGTCCAATCTCACGCATTTGATCAAACGCATCGATAATTGCGACTGCCGCTCGCGTACCAATCAGATCAGCTCCTGCCAAAATGAATACATAAGCATTTTGAGGGCGCGGGAATTTAACACCAGCAACCTTGAGTTTGACATCAGTTTCAGATAACGTCTTTTTCATAATTAAAAACTGTTCCATACTTGGCCCTTCAAATTGACCGGTTGAAGTTTTTGCATAATCAATTTCTGCTTCGGCAATCAATTTGCAGGCTGTTGCGATTTCCTCATCGCTTAAAAAATAGGTTTCAATAATGCATTTAGTGATCCTTCCTTGTGCCGCCGTTTTAAAATCCATTAACTCATTCTTAATCACATCATATCTTCTGTCTTTCAACGCACCAACGTTCATCACCAGGTCTAAAACCGTGCACCCGGCTTTTACAGCATATTCCGTTTCAAAAGCCTTAACAATCGACGATGACGCTCCAAAGGGAAAATCCAAGCCGGTTCCAATAAGAAGGTCGGTTCCTTTCAGTTCCTCCACCACCACTGGTGTCCAGTAAGGTGTAGCAGAGTAAAACGCTGCGCAATTATAGGCGACTGCCTCACGGCAACCAGATCGGATTTCAGCTTCGGTGGTGTTTTTGGGCAACACCGAGTGATCAAAACACTTTCCCAGGGCTTTTTTATCCATTTTTGATAAATCAACCATAACTTCATGCCTCCTAAATATTTTATTTTATAAAACAACTTTTTTAAGTTCTTCCATACTGTCAATAACATAGGCTGGATTTAATGATCTGACAACCTCCGGGTCTCCATACCCAAACGTAACACCGCAAACATCAATCCCTGCATTTGTTCCGGTGAGATAATCTGTTTTTGTATCCCCAATGAGAATCGCTTGGGTCTTCCTGCAATCATAATACGCGAGAATCGCATTAATACAATCAGGATGCGGTTTTGGATTTTTTACGTCATCTGCTGTCACCAGGATGTCAAAATAATCAAATAATTTTAATGTCTTCAAAATTTTTTCAGTAGCACTTCGTATCTTGAAAGTAGCCACTGATAATGCTTTTCCTTTCTGCTTTTAGTACTCTAATGCATCTGCTACACCGGCATAAGCAAAGGTTTTTTTATCACAGTTCGCGGTGTAATAATCAACAAACAGCGGCAATATTTCATGATCAATGAGGGTTTCTTTCTCCTCACCAAGGGATTTGATGAGGACATTTCTTGCCCCCCCACCAATACAGCTCCGTATAAATGCATCCTCTTTCTGATCAAAACCATAACGATCAATGATATACTTAACCGTTTCAATTATATCCGGACAGGAATCTACCAAGGTGCCATCCAAATCAAAAATAATATACGGATACGCATTGGGTTCCTTATTTTCTATTATCACGGCCAGCCTCCTTTAAACGTTTACAAGTGTTTTAAGAAATCGATTAAAGATTTCTTAAAAGCTCATTGCTGTTAAAATACTCCAGGGTAACGCCGCACTCGCCAATGTTTCTGACATTTTTATCGGTCTTTTTATAGTCGGCATGATAATCAGAACCACCTGAAATAATCTTGACCCGATCCTGGTAATCGGCTTTGATCTTAGCAATGATTTCTTCCTTCGTATAAGGCCCATTATAGGTAGTCTTATCATAGGTATAGCAGGCCTCAATTCCATCCAGACCCAGATCAATCAGTTGATCAATATAATCCGCTCTGGACATCGTCCCGTCGTTGGTTGTAACGGTTTCATCAATGAGATAGGGATGCGCCAAAATGGCAATACCGCCACTTTCATGGGCAATATTAATGATGTCACCAGGAGCTGGTTTTTCGCGTTTTACACTAAAATCAGGATTATTTCTGATCAATAATTTGGCATCGCTCCAGGTTTTTGTATAGCCTTTTTCAGCCATCAGATTAAAAATGATTTTTTTCTGAACGTCCTCGGGTTTTCTCGGAATATCATCATAATTCAAAACCTCATCCCATGTTATATCATATCCATTATCTGCCAGTATATCTAAAAGTTTTTGATATGAAAATATTTTACTTTTGATGATCTTCTGATTCATTTCGAGTATTTTAGGATTCGTATAATCGCAACCCAGTACAACAATATGAACATCCTCCACCAGTGTTTCACAGGAAAATTCAATTCCCGGTATCAATTTCATCCCTTTTTTCTTTGCATAAAGAACGGGATCGACCATCATACCATTTACTTCGATTTGATCAGGTGGCAGAACATCATGATCCGTAATGACGATCACTTTCATTCCTAGCGCGGCCGCATTAGAAATAAATTCTTTAGGTGAATCTCCACCATCGGATCGGGTGGTATGACTATGTAAATCGACAATGTAATTTGGTTGTTTTGTCATCATGTTGCCCCTCTAATCCATTAGACTAAAAAACCGGATGTGCTCGGTCACTACCTTTTTAACTGCTTGTTTTGTGAAGGCATCCAATTTAAGCGGATCATTCTGGTCAGGATTTTCTTTGCTGAAAGTTGCCATTCCCTGACAGTATGCAATTTTTATTGCAGTCGAAATATTCACCTTTGACGCACCCAAACCAATTAACCGATGAAACATTTCGTCACTCAGCCCCGTTCCGCCATGGAGAACCAACGGACAAAGTGAAAATTCATTGATTTCTTCAAAAAGATCGTAATCAATTTTAATTTCACCTTTATAGACACCATGTGCTGTTCCGATGGCAGGGGCAAAGGCATCAACTCCTGTTTCTTTCAAATAGATTCGGCAATCTGCCGGTTTAGCATGCGCATGATCACCTTCTTTTACGACAATGTCATCTTCAACACCGACAATGGCACCTAACTCACCTTCAACCGTCACATTCTTGGGTTTGGCGTAGGCCACGATTTCCATTGTGTTTTTTATATTGTCCGCTAGTGACAATTGAGAACCATCGTACATAACTGAAGACCAGCCGCCATCAATGCAAGCTTTTGTAAATGCGACATCGGTTGAGTGATCAAGATGAATTGCTACATTTACCTGAGCATTTTCGGCGATGGGTTTTAGAAAGCCCATCATTTCCTGAATCCCAAAAGCTTTTACCGTTTTAACCGAAGTCTGAATGATAATATTCTGATTCAGTTCCTCGGCCGCTTCCACTGCCGCCTTTGCGGTCAGATAATTCACGATGTTAAACGCGCCAACTGCATAATGATTTTTTCGAGCATTCTTAAGAATCACTTCCATGTTGACATAACTCATGGTTATCGCCTCATTTCTATTATATCTCATCATACATGCGTATGATGGGTTATGATTACTTTCCACTTATTATATCATAATTTTAAAAAAATATAATGACAAAAATCTATCTAACATCTGCTTTTTTATGCATTGAGCACAACTTAGCATAACACTTCATGTAAAAAACAAGCTTGGTACACTATTTTATACGATCATTTGACTTTTGCTCAAGAAACTTTTTTTATATTCCGGGTACAGACCAGATCCACACCGGTTCCGGCAATATTTGATACAACAACATCTCCGACGCTGACTGGTGATTCAATTTCCAATTCACTGATCACATTCATCACTTCAAATATTTTCTCTTTATTAACCGGTTCTTTTGTTTTAACTGGTACAAAAGGCAGATCGCCAGATTTTAATTTTACGGTGGTTGTTATTGTTCTTTTGGGCTCAGTGAACTCCGTTTTCGCATATTTCAATCCTATTTTACAACTGTAATCACTGATTTCATGTATGGTTTTTTCGGTATGCTCAATTTTCAGACTACACCCTTTCGGGCAACCAATGCAGATAAATTTTTTCACTTCCATGATTTTACACCTCCATCTTATTGCGCTTGTTCCTTAACAATTGAAATATCAATTGATGAAGTATCCTTAGTCACAAACTCCCTTGGTAAATTAAACGTTACCATGGTTCCCGGCTCAACGATTGTTTTTTTAAGATTCAGTAATGTTTTATTAAAATTATCT
>JAKLQL010000593.1 GCA_022013395.1 Acetobacterium sp. | reverse complement strand
TTTTTCATCAAATTCCATTGCGATGATTAGCTTCGGCTTACCCACACCATTGCTGAATTCGTATGCTGATTGACTCCATTTAAAGCCCTGGATTTTAGCTGCTTCAAAATGATCATTCAGCACTTTAAACAGTTTCGCAAATTTCCCCCGTTCGGAGAGGTCAGCGGGCAGCTTTTGAAAGGCTGTGATCCCGGCACCATCAAACAATTCTGAGATCTCAGCAAAAATCGCATTCATCTTATTGAGATTGCTGTCCAGTCGCTCAACAAATAAACCCAGGGGCCGGTCCCCGGAATAAAGTTTGACCGCCTGATCGATATATTGCTCCATGGTATGCGGTTTCCTGTAATAACGGATGGTGCCAAAGGGTTTATCCGGTCCAAACAAGCGGTTTGTTCGCGAGAAAGCCTGAATTATGTTTTCATAATGGAGGATCTTGTCCAGATACAGGGTATTAATCCATCGCGAATCAAAGCCGGTCAGCATCTGATTAACCACAATCAGTAAATCAATTTGTTTCGCCGGGGTTGTTTCGATTCTTTTATAGGGTTCCTTATGAGCCAGTCTTGAGGCAATGTCTTTCTTGAATTTCCCATGATTGGCCAGGTTAAAATCCTGTCCGTAGCGGGTATTGTAGTCCGACATGATCTCAACCAAACCATCCTCTTTAAATTTTACGCCACCATTATTATCGATGTTCTGATCAAACAATGCGGTGATTTTCAACTCGGGCTTTTTCTTCTTGATCAACCGATAGTAGGCAATGGCTTCGGGGATACTGCTGGTTGCAAACAGGGCATGAAATTTGCTCATCTGACTGAGGTCTAACCAGTTTTCTAAAATATCCTCCACCACTTTTTCCTGATGTTCCACCCGCTCATATTGAGCCCGCGTCAGAAAGTCTTCAATGCCTTTGACTGGGGTACCATCAGCGCCGATCGTGCCGGCCATTTTCACTTGCTTCATGTATTTATTGAAGACTTCTTTCTTCATCGGATCAGAGAATGCCTCAACTTCATCCTTTGCTTTGGCCTTTTCAAGGGCCACCGCCGTTCTTAAATCTTTATCCTTATGGGTCAGCACCTTATAGGGATCAAAGCCCAGAACATTTTTATCACGTATCCCATCCGCAATACTATACCGGTGGAGTTCATCCCCAAAGACCGAGGAGGTGGTATTCATTTTCTTCTGGTTTTCTTCCTGAATCGGGGTGCCGGTAAAGCCAAAGAACATGGCCGAAGGAAAGGTATCTTTGATGATCAGCAGCATTTCGCCAAAGGTCGACCGGTGGGCTTCATCCACAATAAAGACAATTCTTTTGGAATTCATGATCTGCAGATCATCGGTATTCAGACCCTCTTCTTCATTTTTAATATTACTCATCTTTTGGATGGATGTCACGATCAAGGTATCGGCTGGATTTTTGCTTTTTAATTTGGTTACCAGGACGCCGGTATTTTCAGTGGCCTGGACCGATTCATTCTCTTCGGCAAAGCCCCGGTATTCTTCCAGGGATTGGGTCCCCAATTCAATTCGGTCCATCAGAAAGATCACCTTATCGGCATCTTTAGAATTGGCAATCAGCTGGGCTGACTTAAAACTGGTCATCGTCTTGCCGGAACCGGTGGTATGCCAGATAAAACCACCCAGCAAATGTTTCTGACTCCAATCCGCTTTTGACACCCGGTCTGAGATGGCATTGGCGGCAAAATACTGATAGCTGCGCATGACTTTAAGCACTCCATCCGAATCATCGGCCACGGTATAGAAACCGATTAACTGATGGGCCATGGGAATGGAGAGCAAGGAAGCGGCAATCGCCTTCCAGTGATTGATGCGTTCATTGTTAAAGTCCGCCCAATGGAAATAAAAATCCTTGTTAAACTTGCCATCCGGTCCCGGATTGGCAAAGTAGACCGTTTCTTCGGGCTCCATCGCCACAAAAACCTGGATCAGCGAAAACAAGCCAGTTAAGATACCCTGGCCCGAATATTTTTCGATCTGATGATAGGCCTGACTCACCGAAATATTGCTTTTTTTCAATTCGATATGGATCACCGGCATCCCATTGATTAACAGCATTAAGTCGCCCCGGCGATCATTCAGGATTTTTGACTTGCTTTTGTATATTGGCTGCTGGGCAATCTGATAGCGGCTCTGACCGGCGGCGATCTCCCGGCGGTCATAAATTTTCAGGCTGATTTCTTTGCCAACATGATCGGGATCGGCGGGATTATCCCGGGTGATCGCCACCGTTTTACCATTGATAAAACCATTTAGTTTGAGTGGCGTTCTCAAATTGGTGATCTGCTCGATGATTTGCTGCATTTCACCGTCGGTTAACGGGAAATCGTTGAGACGATCAATTTCCCGATTGTTATCAAAAAGAATCGTTGCCCAGTTCCTAAGCAAATCTGCTTCGGTCGGATACTTTAAAACTTCTTTCTCCCAGCCTTTTTTTGTGAGACTCTCGATTAAAGCCTCTTCAAAGTCAGCTTCTTTGGTAAATGTCATTTTATCTACGCTCCTCTATGAATAATCATTTAACTATTAAATAAACATTTTTTCCAGACAGGATTTTTTGATGTTTTTGAGCTTTTCAAGTTTGCGCTGGTGGAGGGTGATCAGGTTGTCGATTTTAGCCAAAAAAGTTATAATTTCAATTTGTTCATCAATTTTCGGTACCGAAATAACAATTTTATTTTTTAAAGAATCTATTCCGATATTTCGCTGTGATCCCGTATTAATTTCCATTTCAATCTGTTGGTTTGCAACGTCTGTCTGTAAATAATAATATAAGTATTTCCCTTCGATATCTTCGTACGGTTTCAGTATTGCACACGAATACGAAATCAAAAATTTTCGGCTATTTTCAACATATCTAACAGTACCAACAGAAGCATATCGAGCAAATAATATGTCTCCTCTTTCCGGTTTGATTTTTAGAGATAGCTGTTCATAATCTTCTTCAGAGATACATTTTGCATTTTCAAAATCTATGTCATTGTTTCCAATAAAATCCCCAGTCATCACATACGGTATTCCAACCAAAACAGATGGTGGCATTCGATGATCAATATCACCAATACAACATAACTCTCCCAGCTCACGCGGTTCCCAAGTATCCGTAAATCCCTTAAAGCGAATTTCGGGAACACATGCCCCATTTTTAGGAAACATTTTTTCAAGCAGCGATTTTTTAATCGTAATCAACTTGTCAAGCTTGCGCTGGTGGAGGGTGATCAGGTTGTCCAAGTTCTTAAAAAATGAACCAATTTTTTTCTGTTCTTTAAATATTGGCGTTGAAATTTGCATCTCTTTTATTTTACTAATACTTGTTCTTGTGCGTGTACTTCCTTGAGCATCATTATTAATTTGATCAAGAAAATAATTGCTTTTCGTTATATATACGAAATACTTAGAATCAACTAATGTATCATTAAGTTTTATTCTCACTGCATCTGATGAAAGAACATACATTTTATCAGTCTTAGGACGTTCTATTGTTAGTCCAGCGGGCATCATTTTTGCCATCACTAATTCATTTTCTTGGACTATACATCTCTT
>JAKLQL010000592.1 GCA_022013395.1 Acetobacterium sp. | reverse complement strand
AGGGGAATCATCCGATCCGGCCGCTTTGGCTGCGATTGTCAAAGACTATCAGGAAAAAGGGTTGCTGACCTTTATGGTTGGTAATATCATTGAGCAGGCTTTAGAAGCTGGTGTGAAAATGGGACTGGACTACCGGGTCATTCCTTTGGGCCATGAAGTCACCTCCGTTATTCACGTTGTCTCTGTTGCCATTCGGGCCGCCTTGATCTTTGGGGGAATCGAACCAGGTAAACTACCGGAATTCCTGACCTATACCAAAGAACGGGTACCGGCTTTTGTTAATACCTTCGGTGAATTAAATGAGGTGATTGTTTCGGTTGGCGCCGGTGCGATTGCGCTGGGCTTCCCGGTTATTGCCGACGTTCCAGTACCAGAAGTACCAGGTGCCTTAATGACCCAGGCTGATCATGCTAAAACAGTCGAGTTCTCTTTAGAAGCTCGTGATATTAAGATTAAAGTTACCAAAATTGATGTACCTGTTTCGGTTGCTTCTGCCTTTGAAGGCGAGCGGGTCCGTAAAGACACCATGTTTGCTGAATTTGGCGGCAATAAAACAAAATGTTGGGAATTAGTAAAAGAAGCAGAATTAAGTGAAGTAGAAGACCATAAGATTACAGTCGTGGGACCGGAAATTGATGACGCCCAATTTGAAGGTGCTGATGTTGTCCGCTTACCACTGGGTATTTTGGTTGAAGTTGCTGGCAAGAGTATGCAAAAAGATTTTGAATCGGTTCTTGAACGTCGAATTCATTATTTTACCAATTACATTGACGGGGCTATGCATGTCGGACAACGAAACATTGCCTGGATTCGTCTTACTAAAGAAGCGTTTGAAAAAGGCTTCCGATTAAAACATATTGGCGAAGTGCTCTATGCAAAAATGCGGGCAGACTTTGACAATGTTGTGGACAAATGCCAGGTTACACTGTACACCAATCTGGCAGATGTGGAACGCCTGGAAGAAGAAATGGTTAAGCCGATTTATGCTGAACGCGATGAACGAATGGGTGCGCTAACAGACGAAAGTGTTGAAACTTTCTATACGTGTACGCTATGCCAGTCATTTGCACCAAGCCACGTTTGTGTGGTCACACCGGAGCGGCTAGGTTTGTGCGGGGCAGTTTCCTGGTTGGATAGCAAGGCGACGAAAGAATTAGATCCAGCCGGACCTTCCCAACCGATTGAAAAAGGCGAAGCAATTGATGAAAAAATAGGTATTTGGGAATCGGTTAATAAAACGGTTGCGGCTGCCTCTCAGGGCGCTGTTGAGCGGGTAACGCTGTACTCAATTCTGGAAGATCCGATGACCTCCTGTGGTTGTTTTGAATGTATCTGTGGAATCATGCCAGAAGCCAATGGTGTTGTCATTGTTAACCGGGAGTTTAGTGAAATTTCGCCAGTCGGAATGACCTTTGGAGAACTGGCATCGATGACTGGTGGTGGGGTTCAGACCCCTGGCTTTATGGGTCATGGTCGTCATTTCATCGGTTCTAAAAAATTCATGTCTGCTGAAGGCGGTTTAACCCGAATCGTGTGGATGCCAAAAGAATTAAAAGACGATGTCGCTGAACGCTTAAATAAAGCAGCATTTGAGTTAACCGGAATTGAAAATTTCGTCGACATGGTTTGCGACGAAACGATTGCAACCGATTCTGAAGCGGTATTGGAATTCCTGGAATCTAAAGGCCATCCAGCCTTGGCGATGGATCCAATTATGTAATAAAATAGCCTTAAATTAAGACTGATATAGTATTATAAAAGCATCGTCACCCCTTAGCTTGTGTTAAGGGGTGGACTGTGTTAAAATAGCCTCAAATAAAAGAAAGGAGACTGAGAACATGTGTGAATCTTCAGCTTATATGATTACTCCTGAAGGAGAAACAAAGATAATGGACTATGTTGTTGATATCGTTCCAAACGACGATGGTAGCTTGACCTTGTCCGATTTATTGGGTGGTACAAAAATTGTTCAAGGCAAACTAAAAGAAGTGAAACTTCTTAACCACAAAATTATTATCGAAGGAACAACGGTTTAGTTTATGAACATTGTTGTGCTAGACGGTATGGGAGGCGGCATTGGGTCACGGATTGTTGGAATCCTTAAAGAAGAAATTCCACCATATATTGAAGTATATGGGTTGGGAACTAACGCCTTGGCCACTGCTGCGATGTTAAAAAAGGGTGCCAATAAAGGGGCCACTGGTGAAAATGCCATCGCCGTAACAGTAAAAAAAGCGGATTTTATTATCAGCTCAATTGCGATGACGATTCCAAACTCCATGATGGGCGAAGTGACGCCGAAAATGGTTGAAGCCATTGGAAATAGTGACGGATTTAAAATCTATATCCCGATTCTTCCTGAAAATCATCACATTGTTTCACTGGAGGAAAAACCATTATTGCTCCAAATTCGTGAAGCCGTGTCGTTGATTAAAAAAGAACTCAATTTAGGAGACGTGTAAATGGATGCTAAATTAAATAAGGATAAGGATGAAGAAATCTTCAAAGTTTTTCTGGCGCATTGGATTAACCATACGGGTGATCACATTGAAGGTTACCGGGAATGGGCAGAAAAATTAAAGGACACTTCAAAAGATAATGTTTCCAGAGAAATATTCTTAGCGATTGAAAAAATGCGCGACGCGCAAAAGAAGATCATGGAAGCAAAAATGCGATTCTAAAAAAATTAGCAACCTAATAAAAGCCGACCACAACCCATGCTTGAAAGCAGGACTTTTAGTTCTGTTTTTTTTATGTGAATGAATTGATTGGTGATTGGGAAGATGTATTTTGTAATTAGCCACCGAAGAAATGAAAATCATTTTTTCGGTGGCTTTTTTAATAAAAGGTTATGTGCTTATTTCGAGTTAGTGTATAATAAGTGAAAATAGAAAAATAAAAGAAGGTTTTAAAAAATGCGAATAAAAGATAAAAAACGGTTTATAATTGCTTGTGGGGGATTGGCAGCAATTGTAATACTTGTTATTGCGGTATTAATCATTGGGTTTATGAATAATAATAAAACCCAAACATCAGCAAATAATAAACAGAATGCAGAAACAACAACCGTTCAGAGCACAACAACGGCTAAAGCGACAGAGCCGGTGTCCAATTCACAAACCGCTACGGTTGAACAGCCAGCGTCGGTCGAAGCTAAAGACGATGCCAAAAATGCCAATACAACCAGTACTGATAGCATCACCATGCTAGTCAATAAAAATCATAGCATTTCAGCCAGTTATGTGCCCGCAGATCTGGTGACAGTTAATTTGCCATCAACCCGAGAAACGCAGATGCGAAGCGTAGCGGCGAAGGCCTTGGTTAAACTTTTTAATGCGGCCAGTAGTGCCGGTTATGATCTTTCCTGTTGTTCGGGCTACCGTTCCTACGAAACCCAATCGGAACTCTATGCCTGGAATGTCGATACCTATGGGGTTGATGGCGCTGAACTTGTCAGTGCCCGACCAGGAATGAGTGAACATCAGCTTGGGTTGGCGATGGATGTGACCAGCGCTTCGGTAGGGTTTGATTTATTGGAAAGTTTCGGTTCGACTCCAGAAGGTCAATTCCTCAAAGACAATGCGTATAAATATGGCTTTATTGTTCGCTATCCTCAAGGTAAAACAGATATTACCGGCTATGCCTATGAACCTTGGCATCTGCGCTATCTGGGAGTGGATGTAGCGACGGAGATTTATAACAGTGGAAAAACCATGGAAGAATATTATGGAACAAATTAATGAATCAACTATTTTGTCTGGTTTGCAAAAGGATATCTGTTGAAGATATCCTTTT
>JAKLQL010000061.1 GCA_022013395.1 Acetobacterium sp. | reverse complement strand
GGAAATATTGGTTCCTTCATCACTTAAGATGGTTTCGTAGCCATGGGGCAAATGTTCAATAAAGGAATGGATTCGGGCGGCTTTGGCCGCCTGTACCACCTCAGCCATAGTGGCCTTTTCATTGCCATAGGTCAGGTTTTCATAAATCGTACCATGAAAAATCCAGGTATCCTGAAGCACCATGGCAAAAGATTTTCTCAAGCTGTCTCTGGTCAACTCCTGCACCTCATTACCATCCACATAAATATTTCCGGCTTCGATATCGTAAAAGCGCATCAGCAAATTGATGATCGTGGTTTTCCCGGCCCCAGTCGGGCCGACGATGGCAATCAGCTTGCCCGCTTCAGCCTTCAGGCTGAGGTTTTTGATAATCACCTGATTGGCATCATAGCTGAACCGGACATTTTCCAGCCCGATATCGCCCTTCACATTGGTCAGCGCTGTCATTTTTTCAGTATCCTTGGCCTCCGACAGCTCATTCAGTAAGGCGAAGACCCGCTCAGCCGCCGCCAGGGACGACTGCAGATCGTTCATGATATTGGCCATTTCATTAATCGGTCCGGAGAACTTTCGCGAGTACAGCACAAAGGAGGAAATCTGGCCGATCGACATCGAGCCGGCCAGATATAACAGCGCCCCAAATACACTGATACAGGCCAGTGACACGTTATTAATAAAATTAATGGTGGGAAAAATCATGCTGCCGTAATATTCGGCGTTATAATAGGCCTCCACTGCCTCTTTGTTTTTAACATTAAATTTTCCAATGGTATTTTCTTCCTGATCATAGATTTTCAGGGTCTTTTGGCCCGACACCATTTCTTCCACAAAACCATTGAGTTCTCCCAGTTTTCGGGATCGCCGACTAAATAAGGGTCGGGTCTTTTTGACCAGATATTTGGACATCAAGATCGAGGCCGGCACGGTAAAAACAAATATTAATACCAGTTTTGGTGAGATCGCCAGCATCATTAAAAATGAGCCTATGACGGTGATGACCGCTGAGGATACCTGAATCAGGTCACTGGAAATTGAACTGTTTACGGTATCAATATCATAAGTAATCCGGCTGATGACATCGCCGGTCTGGTGGACATCAAAATAACCCACCGGCAGATCCAGCAGCTTATTAAAGACATCCTTGCGCATGGCGTAGGTAACCTGACGGCTGACTCGAATCATCAGCACTTCCAGCACATAGGTCAGGCCAGCTGAGCCAATATAAAACACCACCATCCAGAAGGCATAGTAAAACACCTGACTAAAATTGACCTTACCCGTTCCCAGTTCAATGGCATCAATGGCATAGCCCGAAAGCAATGGCCCCACCAGCGCCAGCAGGTTGCTCCCGATGGTTAAAGCGATGGCGGCAAACAACCGCCATTTATACCGCATCAGGTAACCCCATAATTGGATCAGGGTACCTTTGCGGTTTTTCGGTTTTTCGAATTTTTGTGATCGTCGCATCTCAGGATACCCCCATCTGGGAATGACTGATTTCCCGGTAGACTTCACAGCATTTCATCAGATGCTTATGTTTGCCAAAACCAATGGCCTGGCCATTTTCAAGCACCAGAATATGATCGGCATGTTTGATGGAACTGACCCGCTGGGCGACGATAATAATCGTGGCTTCTTCAAAGTTTTCTTTAATCGCTTTGCGAAAGGCGGCGTCAGTTTTATAGTCCAGTGCGCTTGATGCATCATCCAATACCAGTATCTCCGGACCAGCTGCCAGTGCTCTGGCAATGAGAATCCGCTGTTTTTGACCGCCACTGAGGTTGGCCCCTTTAATGGTCAGCTGTTCGCCGGATTTACCGGCTTTTTGATCCACAAATTCTTTGGCCCCGGCACAAATGATTGCCTTGGTAATTGCCTCTTTTGGGAGATTTCTACCTAAATCAATATTTTCTTCAATGGTCGCTTCAAAAATCATATCGTTCTGAAAGGCCACCCCAAATTTTTTATGCAGTTCCCGGGGATCCATCGATCTGACATCCTGACCAGCAATGGTGATGGTTCCCGCATCGGCATCATAAAGACGCATCAGCAGGTTTAACAGTGTGGTTTTCCCTGCCCCGGTTTCGCCGATAATTCCCAGCGTCTCCCCTTTTGCCAATGCAAAAGATATGTTGTTCAGATTAGGTTCTTCTTTGTTATACGAAAAGATGACATTCTGGAATGCCACAAAGGCATCCGTCTCATTCATTTTGACAGCTTCGGTCACTTCCTGAACTGCCAGAGTATCGACACTCTCCAGTGCCTGGATGATCCGATCGGCTGAAGCCGTGGCTTTTGGCCACATCTCAAATAATTTAGAAATGGCTAAAACGGCGTGGAGAATGATGGTGAAATACGTCATAAAGGCCAGAATAATCCCTACTTCGGAGGTGCCATTATTGACACCATAAGCCCCAACCACCACCACACAAACCAAACCCAGATTCAGACAGATATTCATGGCTGGCGAAATCACTGCCACTGTCATTCGGGCTTTTTTCTCCCGGTTAACGACATCGGTATTAATGACATCAAAGCGTTTTTTCTCATAATCAGTTTTGGATAAGGCCTTAATCACCCGGATCCCGTTGATATCTTCTCGGACCACTCTGACAAAACCGTCAAAAGCCTGTTGCAGCCCGGCAAAACGCGGCATGCTTTTTTTAGAGACCAGGGTAATCATCACTGCCATGATCGGCATAATCCCAATCAGTACCGTTGCCAGAACCGGGTCCATGGTCATGGTGACAACGATGCCGCCAACCAGCATAATCGGCGCCCGAACCCCCAGTCTTTGGACGCGGATAATCATTTGATGGACGATATAGGTATCCGATGTTAATCGGGAAATCACTGACGGTTTGGTCAGGGAATCCATCTGGTGATTGGAAAAATACATCACCTTGGCAAACAGATCATGGCGAATCACCTCGGTGGCATCGCTGGCCACCCGGGCCGCCATGCGATTGGCAATAATATTAAAAACCATCCCGATAATGGCGCAGATCACCATCACGCCGCCCCAGTAAAAAATTGGCAATTGTTGATTTAAAGGAATCACCTTATCGATAATATAGGCCAGAATCGAGGGAATAATTAAATCCATGATCGAACCGGTAAATTTAAAGAATACCCCAAAAGCCATTCGACCATAAAAGGGTTTCAAATATTCGGTGATGATTCGTTTCATTTTCTGCCTCCCCTCAATTTATTTTATGCTCTTGTTTATTACACTTTTTTATTGTAAACTTTTTGCTCGGAAAACTCACTCAATTTTTTCGATTAATCAAAAAACAACCATTGCCATAATTGGAGTTCAAGCTGGCACGCAACGATGACTCCGATAAGGCTTTGGTTGTTACACGTGTGAATTTTTTGTTAAAAAACCCGAAACAGCTCTTCGCTTATTGCCTCACCCGGCTGAATCAAAATAAGCCGCTCATCATTTCCATTATTGATCATTGCTTCCAATAAATGGATGTTTCCCTGGGCTTCGTGGACACCTAAACCAAGTTTTTCAGCCATTAGATCGCATTTTCGTTTATCTTCATCGGTTTCTACGCCGGTTCGTATAAATAACAGATATTTATAATTTTTAAACATTACTTTCGCGATGCGCATAGCCTTTTTTTCTCCATACTTTTCCTTCATTCGGTCATGCTCGTAGCCAATGCCATCTTCACCCCATAGCCAACCTTGAGATACAAAATAAGAGGTCCGTCGCAATTCATCAATATCCTTACGACCATTTAAAATAATCTCAATACAGTCTTCCACTCTCGGCATCAAAATCGGGCATTGCCGTGCTTGAACCCCAGCCAATGATTTTCCACACAATCCATAGCTGAGATATATTATATCCGCGTCAGATTCTTCATCAATTGCCTTTTGAATTTCTAAATGAAGTTTATCTGGCTCATTATGAAGCTTATCCTGAAGCCATCGACATTCAATATCTGAATCTTTCAGAAATACTTCAATTTC
>JAKLQL010000591.1 GCA_022013395.1 Acetobacterium sp. | reverse complement strand
ATTTTTGCTGCTTCTTCAATTCCTAATGTATCCACATCCGGAAATTTAACATGATCTTTCCAGTCAGCAATATCCTCAAACATAAAACGATTAGGCTCTGGCATCTCCCCTTCTTTTGTCACTATCCAATTGACGCCAAAAACATCCATACCGCCTATTGTCGGTTGATCCGCTCGATCAGCCCCGCCAATACAAATTTTATACAACTCCATAATGTTCGGAATAAACTCCGGTTTCTTCCCCTCGATCATGGCAAAAAAATTCTCTCTCTGATTCATTTATATATCCTCCCCTTATTTATGTTATTATTTTTAGTTCCAATCAATTAATTTTTACTTAACCAGTTCTTTGGCCTTCACCGCTGCAGACCCGGCATCGGCAGCATAACCATCGGCACCGATTTCTGCCGCAAATTCTGGGGTTACCGGGGCACCGCCGACAATCACCTTGCAACCGCTGAGATCACTGGCTTTGATGGTCGCTACCGCTTCTTTTAAGGCTGGCATGGTGGTGGTCAAAAGTCCCGAACAGGCGATTAAGGTAACATTGTCATTTTCTTTGGCCGCTTTGACAAAATTCTCCGCTGGCACATCCACTCCCAGATCCACCATCGTAAACCCGGCACTTTCAATCATCATCGAAACCAGGTTCTTGCCGATATCGTGAAGATCTCCAGCCACGGTTCCAATCACACATGTTCCCAGTGAGGCGGAGTTGTCACCGGCCATCAGCGGCCGTAACACATCGACCCCTTTGGACATGGCTTTGGCCGCAATCAGCATTTCCGGCACGAAGATTTCACCGGCTGAGAACTTGTCCCCCACCACGCTCATGGAATCCACCATTGCTTGGAGAATTTCAGCCGGTTGGCCACCAGTATCCAACGCTTCCTGTACTGCTGCCCCAATCTTCTTGGATTTACCCGCTTCCACCAATTCTTTGACTTCATTAATTTTTGACATGCTTTCTTCCTCCTATTATAATCAATTTTATTTAAATGTGTTGATTATCAATTTAGTTGTTTTGTTTTTTTACAGCTCCGTGGATCCCCTGCCGGTAAGCCCGGATATATTCCACGCAGTATTCATCGTCACCCATCAACGCTTCGGTAGCATAGATGATACCCATTAAATCCCGATCGGTCGGATCCAGAATGCCACTATCAAGACCAGCCATCATAGCCATAACCGTAAAGCCCATATTGACTGTTTTTCTGGCTGGTAGATTAAATGAAATGTTACTGATGGCTCCGGTGACGTGGATGCTCGGGTACTGCTTCTTGATTTCCCGGATGACTTCTGTCACCATTGCGACCCCTTCTTCTGAAGTGCAGAGCATTTCCACCAATGGATCGATATGCAGTCGAGATGGGGCAATGCCATATTCTTTGGCTTTGCCCATAATATCAGCAAAAACATCCAGTCGGTCTTTCGCTGTTTTAGGAATGCCCTTATCACTGTTTAACAGCGCTACACATTCCCAGTCGGTGTCAGCAATGGCGGCAAAGCCTAGATCCACCTTATTTCCTTCCATGGAAACCGAGTTGAACAGCCCCGGTTTATTGCAATAATTCATGACCGCAATGCAGGTCTGCTCGTTGGGACTGTCCACAGCAATAGGGGTGTCAGTCACTTCCTGGACGATGTCAATGAGCCATTTCATGGTTTCCAGCTCCACGTTGTTCTCCACCGACGCGCAGACATCGATATAGTCAACCCCAGCCGCCGTCTGAATCCGGGCCAGATTCTTAATAAACTCGGTATCTCGCACCGCAATGGCTTTAGCGGTGGAGGGAATTGCGCCATTGATTTTTTCTCCAATTATGATCATATTTTTGTTTCTCCTGTCTGTTCCCTTTTTCGTTTTATGTTGCTTCCAGAATGGGTGCCAGTGCCTTAAGTATTTCTTCACTAACTGATTGTAGTTTTCCGGTTTCACTTCCGGTGATCCATTCGAAGACATAGAGTGGTTTCGCTTTCGATCTGTCCGAATCCTCATGATTATGATTATGAGGATCGTGACAGGCGCATGCACCGCCTTCATGATGGTGTTTGTCCTTTTCCACAGTCAGCACAAATTGCTGATCGCCAAAAGTAAAGTGCCGAATGATGGTCATTTCATAAGCTATACCTTCCCCATCGGTGTAGTTGACTGTGACTGTTTCGTTTTTCTGTGTCATCTTTTTATTCCTCTAAGATTGATTCTTTTTCATCAATACTTTCATCAACAATTATTTCCGGCTCTTTTCGAGACGATCGAAAATAGCCATCAGTTTTTCTTCCAGCTCCAGTTGAGGGATATTAAAGACAATCCCTATCAGCCTGATCTGTCCATTGTCTTTAGGTTCATCTTTAGTCTCCCAAAAGTGGCACTGCACCTCGGCACCGGTTGTCGAGAACATCATTGACTTCTCCGGTGTGATAATCACCCCTTTGATGTGGCCGACAATTCCCCCACGTTGGTCAACCCAGGCCGCCAAGGTTTTGAACTCTACCGCAATCATCGGCTGTATTTTTTCAAACTGAATCACTGGCCAGCTAATTTCGCCGGAAACCGCCAGCGCCCCTTCATGGATTGTGGTCTGGATCTGATAACGGTGCCGTTTGGTCAAATAGCTACTGTTTATCACCTTAGCCATTTTGGATCACCTGTAGAATTTCCGCCTTGATGTCGCTGATCCCACTGATTCGGTAAAGCCCGGCATCCTGATTAATACCACTTAATTCTTTTTCAAGTTCAAGCAGCTCCGTTTCATTGACCAGATCGGTTTTATTGATCAGCACGATTTCGGCATCGCTTAGTTGACCTTCAATTAAATTGGCCAGTGGCACCCGAATCCGTTGCCAGCGCTTGGCATCAATCAGGGTAATAATTCGGGATGCCAGACCCAGATTGACAAAAAGCGATTCGGCAATCTTATCAGGAAAGGCTACCCCGGTGGCCTCAATAATCAGCCACTGAGGATCAGACATGCTTCTGATCTCTTGGACCCCGGAGATCAGATCACTGTTGAGACTACAGCAGACACATCCAGAAAAAATATCCCGGACTACATAACCGTTGCCCCGGAACACCTTGTCATCAATGCCGATCTGTCCAATTTCATTTTCAATGATCGCAACCTGGGTCTTTTTTTGATCTGAAGACTGTTCCACCAGATAGTGAGCTAGCTGTAAAAGCACCGTTGTCTTGCCGGAACCCAAAAAACCGCCCAAGATAATTATTTTCAAAGTGACTCCTCCCGTTCTTCGCTCATTCGAATCGATAAACGTTTTTTTCTAAACCAACCACCTCCATTTTTGTAATATCTGTATTATATACGAATAAAAACCCAGATTACAGGGACGATAGCGTATCATTTTATGAAAATTCCAGCTTTGTTTGAAAAATCAACCGCAAGTTTTTAAATAAATGGTAAAATCGAACGGCTGATTTTACAAAAATAGGATTATTCTGATGTTTTTATTTAAATTTAAGCCTAATCTAAATCTCCATCATTTCTACATAACTTTGTTGTATGATCACAATAAGAAATTTACTCAAGATTTATAACTATGAAGAAAGTTGGTGAAGATAATGATGGGCATGAATATGTTCGGTATATCCGGGTTCGGTCATATGGCTGGTATCCATCATGGATTTGGATTAATGGGAATGGCAGGAGGTGTCATCATGTTTATGGTTTTACTGATCGTGTTGATCGTTGTCGCGATTGTCTGGTTTTCAAAAAATGGAAATCAAAGCGCACAAGGAAATTCGAATCGGCCGCTTGCCGATCGTTCTTTAGAAATTTTAAATGAACGTTATGCTTCAGGTGAGATTAGTGATGAAGAATATTCAAAGAAAAAACTGGAATTAAGAAAAATTAATTAGTTTTTTAAAGGCGCGCTGTCAGGCTACTCCTGGCAGCGCATTTTTTTCGTAGAAAAAATCTGAGAGCTTTCAATGTTCAGGCTGAACGAAAATCACGGCCAAGTAGTTGTGATCACCTGGTTAGAAGCCATTAAAAATTGCTTCATAAAACTTCTCTCAGATTCGCGAATTCAGAAGAAATTAATCAATGATTTAAAATCACTTAAACCTAAATTCACTACTTTCGATCATGGTCCTGGCATTAAAATTACAAAGTAACAATAATTGTTGATGGTGGTTTCTTGATCAGAGAGCCCCTCATTACCTGGTTTCCATGTTTTTTACACAGCTAAAGCATCGGATCCTATTTGCTTCAAGGCTACATCATTGCTTGCATATCTCATAAGTCAACTGCAGATGCAAAAAGGTCTGGTAATGATCCAGCTGCACACCCATGACTTCTTCCATTTTGGTCAGCCGATATTGCAATGAGCTGCGATGGAGATGCAGTTCTTTGGCTGTCTGGGCTTGAGAACGACCGTTTTTCATATAGCAATGCAATGTTTCCACCAGATTAGCCCCTTTTTTTTCATCATAAAGCCGCAGGTTATCTAGCGCAGGATGGCAAAGATCGTTACTGTTTTCAAGGTGCCCAATTACATCCATCAGATGTGAAAATCGGTAACGGTCATATGAAAACAGCAAGCCTTTTTTTTCTGCTTTTAATCCTAATTCGATGGCGGTCAGGGCTGTCTGATAGGATTTTCGAATTTCCGTGATCTCACAGCAGTCATCGCTGATCCCAGCCACCATTTTTGAATCCTGCAGCCAGTGTTCAATGTCGACCAAACGCTGACCAAAAAATTGCCGACTGCTTTGATCGTTTGCCAGCATGACAATATTGTTTTGATGAATAATACAAATAGTATTGTCTATTAAATCAATGATTTTTTTTCTTAAAAAAGTCAACTCATAGCGATTTCGATTGGCATGACGTGACTGGAAAACCATGATAAAAAAGGGTTTCGGAAAAGCAATATTGACATAGTGGATGACCTTTTGCAGTTCGTTTTCAGAATGACGATCGCCGGTTAGAATTTCGGCAAACAGGTAACCCAGTTTGACTCCTTCATTGATGATCATGGTCTGGTTTTTCTGTATCTCCATGATCAGGATGTCACTGAAAAATTCGATCGTCGCTTTTGTGCCGATTGAAAATGGATGCTCCGTTTCAAATACGGTCACCAGACCGATTTTTTTATTGCGACTGGTTAAATTCATGGTGCAAAAAGAGTGCGGATAGAGTTCATTCCCCGAAAAGAATACCGGTTCATGCTGATGTTCGGTTTTTAGAACCAGGTCTTTCATATAATAAAAGTCATTGACCGAGCTGGAAATATAACCATCCTCAATACCATTGTCAACAATATGCCGCCATTCTTCTGGCTTTTTTAAAACACAATCGGTTCGGGCCAACACCTTGAAATCAGCATCGGCCACATAAAGCGGATTGCCGAGAATTGGAGTCATTGCATTAATAATTTCAGTCAAGCCTTTGTTGTCGGTGATCCGCATGATCATTTCATCATACATCTGATAATATTCGCTGATGATGTCGGTGATTTTGTCCAGCCACACTTCAATGTCGCAATCTGACCAGATCAACGCCTGATCGATGGTTTGCACCTTTTCAATTTCAAACAAACTGGACGAATCAACAAGGCAAATCAGCTGCGCCGGCAAATGACGTGGGTCAAGTTGCTGCACTACTGCTGCCGAACCCAGATATAAAACATCCGATCTGAATCCCTGTTCCGAGGATTTGAGCAAACGAACACTGGCAAATCCCAGTTGATCGCTAGCAGTACCCTCAACATATTCATATGGATACTCTTTTAATTGATCCAAAATCATGGATAGTTTAATTTTCATTTTTGTTGGCCCTCTCAGTCATTCTATTCTGTTAATTATTTTATCACGTTTTGGCATTTATATCATTTAAGTAATTGTCGAAATTCCGGCTCACATTTTCAGACATTGGTGCGATGCTTCAATGGCATTCCTGTTATAAAATTTAGTTATACTAAAAAATAAAGGAGATTGTCACTATGCTAGAATTAAAGTATAAACACTTGTTTGAGCCCATCAAACTGGGTAAAACACTTTTCAAAAACCGGAT
>JAKLQL010000590.1 GCA_022013395.1 Acetobacterium sp. | reverse complement strand
GGAACCCGAGAGGATTTTGATATTAAAGCCCGCTTGGCTCCGGAAAACGCCAAAAATGTAAATAAAAACGTGTCTATTTTCAATGAGAAAGAAATCACCCACATGGATGATGTGAGGGATTTACTACTATTTTTTCTCGGGTTTCGAGATGCCGCGATGATTCTGGCTTTAATTGCTTTTCTGATTCTTTTAAAATATAACTGGCAGGCTATCATCAAGGCCTTGTTTTATGGCTCGACTATTTTTTTGGTGATCCTTCTGGTCATTGGCTTGAACTTTATTTTTAATTTTAATGACACGTTCATTCTCTTTCATCAGCTGTTTTTTTCCAATGACCTATGGATGATGGACCCATCAATAGATCGGTTGATCTGGATTGTCCCTGAGCCCTTCTTCTTCGCGATGATTAGCCGGATGGTCGTCTACATTATGGTACCCCTGGGACTCACCACGCTGGGATCGGGGTTCGTGTTATTAAAAAGACGCGAAAAATTCAAAAGCTAGGGTGATAAAACGAAGGATAAGTACATACATACGAAGTAGCACCGACAAATGATTAACAATTGTTCGATGCGGTAATATGAAGATAAACTGAAGTACAAATTACGAGTAATTCTAATCGAGGTAAACATGAAAATTCTTAGCATTGAGACATCCTGTGACGAAACATCCGTGGCCATTGTGGAAGATGGCCGAAAAATATTGACCAATCGAATCTATTCTCAGATTGATATTCACCAGAAATACGGCGGCGTGGTGCCGGAGATTGCTTCCCGAAACCATGTGACCAAACTGCCTTATATCATTGATGAAGCCCTGGAAGAAAGCCAGTTGACCCTGGCCGAAGTGGACGCCATTGGGGTGACCAATGGCCCGGGACTGGTGGGCGCCCTGTTGATTGGGCTGTCGACCGCTAAAGCAATGGCCTATAGTCTGGGAAAACCCCTGATTGGTGTTCATCATATTGAAGGCCATATTGCCGCAAATTTTTTGCAATATCCGGAACTTACACCGCCCTTTCTGACCTTGGTGGTATCTGGCGGCCACAGCCATCTGGTACTGGTCGAAGATTACCAGACATTTAAGGTGCTGGGAAGAACCATCGATGACGCTGCTGGAGAAGCCTTTGATAAAATTTCCCGGGTGTTGGGTTTGGGTTATCCTGGCGGCCCAGCCATTGATAAAGCGGCCCAAAACGGTAATCCTGAGGCAATCCCTTTTCCCCGGGTCCTTTTGGATAAAACGAAGTATGATTTTAGTTTCAGTGGATTGAAATCGGCGGTGCTTAATTACCTCAACGGCAAAAAAATGAAAAATGAAGAAGTAAATCCAAATGACGTCGCCGCCTCGTTCCAAATGGCTGTTATTGAGGTACTGGTTATTAAAACCATTGCCTGTGCCAAAAGTATCGGGATGAAGACCATTTGTATGTCCGGCGGGGTGTCCTGTAATTCGCTACTCAGAAAAATGATGGAAAAAGCCGTTGCGGAAGAAGGCATGACTTTATATTATCCTGATCCAATCCTTTGTACTGATAATGCTGCGATGATTGGAGCAATGGCATATTATAATTATATTAATGGGGAAGTGAGCGATCTGAGTCTCAATGGCATTCCTGGGCTCAAGATAGGAACCCGACAATAACATTGGCCCTAATTGAAACGTCAATGATAAAAGGGTAAACTCATTTATATAAAGAGCTCAGTACCCTCTTTAAAAATTAAAACAACCTTAAAAAAAATTAAGATGACCAAAAAGGGAAAAAAAACTTGCAATCAATGTGTAAATCATTTAAAATACTATTAGCACTCAAGATGAATGAGTGCTAATAAAAGAAAAAAAGGTACAAAGTACCCAATATAATCAAATGGAGGAAAAAATGAGTTTAAGACCTTTAGGTGACAAAGTAGTAATTAAAGTTAAAGCTGAAGAAGT
>JAKLQL010000060.1 GCA_022013395.1 Acetobacterium sp. | reverse complement strand
TTGCTAATTATCTTATAGTATTTTGAATGCCGGATTAGTTTATGTAATTGATGGTCGTATCGGGTAGTTTGTAATCTAGTTACTACTGTTGAAGATATGGGTATTAAGGAAGGAAGAAAGTCTGAAACAAACTCAAGTATTAGATGAACTTAATATTGAGCATAGCAAACAAACCATTTTGCAGATGGTCAAAAAAAGGTATTCGTAGAATGATCAGGTACCAGTAAGGATCTGGTAACCTTGAGATTTAGCTAAGGCAATCGCCTGTTCAACCGTGATTTCACGACTTACTGGAAGAATATCCGATTTTTTATACAACTCAGCATTGTATGGTTCTTGCTTTTTCAGGATCATATAAACAGCAGTCAAGAGCATCCGGGCAATGGCAATAATCGCCCGTTTATGGCCGCGACGTTTTTTTATCTTTAAATAGCGGTTACGGATTTCCGGATGCTTCTCGCTTTTGACAACGGCAGTGGCACATTGAACCAGAAGCGGTTTGATAAAGCAACCAGCTCTTGAAATCCTGACAGACTTTTTCTTTCCGGCACTTTCGTTATTCGTGGGTGTCAGCCCTGCCCAGGAGCATAAATGCTTGGCCGTCGGGAACACGTCCATATTCGCACCGATTTCAGAGATGATGGTAATCGCTGAAAAGATGTTTTTAAAGGACGGAACAGTCAAGATCAGATTTATTTCTTCTGCGTAGGGCAAGGAAAGACAAAGGATCAGATCTTCAAGATCGGATTTACGGTCGTTGAGATCATCATAGTGCTGTTTGATAATCCGCAGTTTTTCGGTTTGCTCAGGGGTAATAAAGCCATCAATTGCCAGCTCCAGTTCGGGAATTTTTTTCTTCATGGAACCGTGAATAAGTGCTGCAATATCGAAGGATTGATCCCGAGGATTATTGATAAGCTGTTCAATGATCGCCATGGAACTTTTGCCGAAGGTATCGGAAACAACATTGCCAAGCTGAATATTTGATACCGTTAAGGAATTCTGGAACCTGTTTTTCTCACTAGTGATAATGTTTGTCAGTTTAGACCGATAACGCATCAGATCCCGGAGTTGGCGAATCGCCAGCGGAGGCATAAAACTGCCGTTAACCAGATCATGTTTAAAGAGATCCGCAATCCATTGAGCATCCTTGTTATCGGTCTTTTTACCCCGAATTGCCTTTACATATTTGGGGTGTGCCAGGGTGATAGTGCAGGTTGTTTCCAGAACATTGAAAACCGGAATCCAGTATTTCCCGGTTGATTCCATACAAACATCTTGGCAGTTGTTTTCACAAAGCCACTGTGACAGCTCTTTAAGCCCTTTGGTAAAGGTTGAAAAGCGATGGCGTTTGTAAGTCGTGACATTTTTAGTGTTCGTTGAAGCAATGCAGGCAACAACAAAGGTTTTATGAACATCAATGCCACAACAAATTTGATAAACGATTTTTAAAGCCATAGGAAAAACCCCTTTCAGTAATTTAAAGGGATTAACAGCATTGACTGATTGCCCAGCTATAAAACGAGTAATGTTTATACAAAGATAAGTCTGCGTGCTCAAAGTCACACTTATTTGTGCTTGGAAAGGCAATCTACACATATATTTATTCAGTCACTCCCGAATGGAGCAGCCTACTCACCTCCACGTAATTTGTAGTTGACTGTTATCCCTATGGCTATAGAATATAAAGAATAACTCATGAACGCAAGATGTTTCAGGACGTTTTGTGCCTTGAGTGAAACGAAAGGAATGATTATATTTATGAAAGATAATGAGTTTGCAAATTGGTTGATGGATGTAGATGGCAGAGAT
>JAKLQL010000589.1 GCA_022013395.1 Acetobacterium sp. | reverse complement strand
AAAGCTGTTAAAGACAGTAAACAGGGCCGGGCTATTTATGCCGCCATGCTGATTCTGTTTGTGGTATCATTAACAATTTTAACCTATAGCGAACACTACCTTGCCCCAGCTTTTCAGGGCGTAATGGCAGCTGGTAATATGGAAGGCAAAGAAATTATTCATGGTATTGGCACCTCCGCGTTATGGGGCACTGCTACAACAGCGGCATCGAATGGTTCGGTGAATGCCATGCTTGACAGTTTTACGCCATTGGGGGGATTGATTCTGATGTTCCTGATGCAGCTTGGGGAAGTTGTTTTTGGAGGCGTGGGCAGCGGATTGTATGGGATGGTTGCTTTTGTGATCCTGACAGTGTTTATTGCCGGGCTGATGGTCGGCCGAACCCCAGAATATTTAGGAAAAAAAATTGAACCCTTTGATATGAAAATGGTCTGTCTGATTGTGCTGGTACCACCGCTTGTGACTCTATTTGGGACGGCAGCTGCAGTTATGATGCCCCAGGCAGGGACGTGGTTGACGAATATGGGTGCCCATGGCTTTTCAGAAATACTCTATGCCTTTACTTCAATGGGAAATAACAACGGCAGTGCCTTTGGTGGTTTTCTGGCCAATACGGTATTTACGAATGTGACTGGTGGAATCATGATGTTGATTGTGCGTTTTATACCATTAGTGGCGGTCATCTTTCTGGCCGGGAATTTATCCAATAAAAAGACCGTTGCGGCCAGTGATGGAACGCTCTCAACAAGTGACCTGCTATTTGTAGGGTTGCTGATTGCCATTGTCTTATTAATCGGAGCACTCAGCTTTTTGCCAGCACTGGCATTGGGACCGATTGCCGATTTTTTTACAAACATCAAGTGAGGTGAGATCAGTGAAAGATAATGATTTAGGTAAAAATATTTTTATCGATGCAATTCAACAATCGTTTGTCAAATTGTCACCGCGGGTTCAGATTAAAAATCCAGTGATGTTTGTGGTTTACATTGGGGCAATCATGACGACGATGCTCTTTTTTCTAAGCTTTGCCGGGATAAAAGATGAGCATGCCGGTTATACCTTAGCGATTGCTTTAATTCTCTGGTTTACAGTGCTATTTGCAAATTTTGCAGAATCAATAGCCGAAGGCAGGGGCCGGGCTCAGGCGGATAGTTTGCGCAGTGCGCGAAAAGATGTCAAAGCTAAAAAACTGAAATCAGCCGCCAATGTGGAAGAGTATACCGAAATAGTATCAAATCTCTTAAAAAAAGGAGATATTGTTTATGTAAAATCAGGCGAGCAGATTCCGATGGACGGTGATGTCATTGATGGCGCTGCTTCGGTGGATGAAAGTGCGATTACCGGGGAATCAGCGCCGGTCATCCGAGAGTCTGGCGGCGATCGTAGTGCCGTTACTGGTGGCACCACGCTGCTATCGGATTGGCTTGTCATCCGGGTAACCGCCGAAGCAGGAGAGAGCTTTCTGGATAAAATGATTGCCATGGTCGAGGGCGCCTCCCGAAAGAAAACCCCCAATGAGATTGCTCTGCAAATACTGCTGGTAACCCTTACCATTATTTTTCTGGTGGTAACTGCGACATTATTACCGTTTTCAAGCTTTGCCAGCAGTCAGGCCGGTCAGGGGGCGGCAATTTCCATCACCAATGTGATCGCCCTGCTGGTATGCCTGGCACCCACTACCATCGGTGCGCTTTTGTCATCGATCGGGATTGCCGGGATGAGCCGCTTGAATCAGGCGAACGTGCTGGCGATGAGCGGCAGAGCCATTGAAGCAGCCGGTGATGTGGATGTGCTGCTACTGGATAAAACCGGCACAATTACTCTTGGTAACCGCCAGGCAAGCGTCTTTATTCCGGTGACGGGAGTGACCGAGAAGGAACTGGCTGATGCGGCGCAACTGTCGTCTCTGGCCGACGAAACCGCGGAGGGCCGCAGTATTGTTGTGCTGGCAAAAGAACGCTTTGATATCAGAGGAAGAGATCTTGAAAAGCTTGATGCAACCTTTGTCGAGTTTACCGCAAAAACGCGGATGAGTGGCATCGACTATCAGGGAAATGAGATTCGCAAAGGGGCGGCCGAAGCAGTAAAGAACTTAGTTCTTGAAAAAGGCGGGGACTACCCCGAAGAATGCAATGCGATTGTCATGCAAGTGGCAAATGATGGCGGAACACCCCTTGTGGTTGTAAAAAACAATCTCGTGTTAGGGGTTATCTATCTTAAAGATATTGTCAAGAACGGTGTTAAGGAACGGTTTGAAGATTTGCGAAAAATGGGGATTAAGACCATTATGATCACGGGCGATAATCCGATGACCGCCGCTGCTATTGCTGCCGAAGCCGGAGTGGATGACTTTCTGGCAGAAGCGACGCCCGAAGCGAAATTGATACTGATTCGAGATTACCAAGCCAAAGGACATCTGGTAGCAATGACTGGTGATGGAACCAATGATGCCCCGGCCCTTGCCCAGGCAGATGTGGCAGTGGCCATGAATACCGGGACCCAAGCTGCCAAGGAAGCTGGAAATATGGTTGATCTGGATTCGAATCCGACCAAACTGATTGATATTGTTCGAATCGGAAAGCAGCTTTTGATGACCAGAGGATCATTAACAACCTTTAGCGTTGCCAATGATGTGGCAAAATACTTTGCGATTATTCCGGTTTTGTTTTTTGGTATTTATCCCCAATTGATGGCACTTAATTTTATGGGCCTGACCAGTGCAAAAAGCGCGATATTATCGGCGATCATTTATAATGCACTGATTATCATCGCCCTAATTCCGTTGGCCTTGAAAGGTGTTAAATATCATGAAATGCCAGCCGGGAAATTATTAAAAAGAAATATGCTGATTTATGGATTAGGTGGTCTGGTTGCACCTTTTGTGGCAATTAAACTGATTGATATCGTGCTGACTGTCAGCGGTTTGGCGTGAGGTGAAGGATATGATGAAAAAAATTGCAAAAGAGCTAAGACCGGCATTGGTATGTTTTTTAGGAATAACCATATTATGTGGAATTGTCTATCCATTATTAGTAACCGGAATTGCACAAATGGCATTCCCAAATCAAGCTAATGGTAGTATTATTACTATAACAGCAGCAAATGAGACAAAAGTTGATGTGGGGTCAGCATTGCTCGGACAGGAATTTACAAGTCTGGAATATTTGATCGGTAGACCCATGGGGGTAACAAATTTAGCGCCGTTTAGTGAAAAACAAGCCGCGCTGGTACAGGAACGGATCAATTGGTGGCATGCCCTTGATCCGAATAATGCTAAGGCGGTTCCCATGGATCTGGTTACGGCATCCGGTAGTGGGGTTGATCCCAATATTTCACCGGAGGCAGCTGAATATCAGGTCACTCGCATTGCCAATGCCAGGGGACTCAGTCAGGATGAAGTGCGGGCCGTGATCGACAAATACACGACCGGAAGATTCATGGGGTTCTGGGGAGAATCCGTGGTTAATGTACTAAAGGTCAATTTAGCATTGGATGGATTGATTTAACCGAAATAAGCACAGTTGAGGTGGTGAAGGTGTGGTAGATTTCAGTGATAAACGTCCGAATCCGGATGATATTTTAGAAGATTTATTTATTAATGAACAAAACAAAAAGGGCCGGCTTGAAATATTTTTGGGCTATGCAGCAGGGGTCGGCAAAACCTATGCCATGCTAGATGACGCTCATGAACAGATGAAGTGCGGCGTTGATGTTTTGGTTGGCTATATTGAAGAACATACCCGGCCAGAAACCATCCAGTTAATGAGTGGTTTACCGACCTTGCCGCCCAAATTTGTGGCGTATCGCAATATTCAATTAAAAGAATTTGATTTAGATGCTGCTCTGGAAAGAAAGCCGGATTTGATTTTGGTGGATGAGCTAGCGCATACGAATGCGCCAGGGGTGCGGAATAAAAAACGCTATCAGGATATCGAAGAACTGCTCAATGCCGGGATTGATGTTTTTACCACGGTAAATATCCAGCATCTGGAAAGTCTTAATGATATTGTCCAAAATATTACGAAGATAAGTGTCCATGAAACCGTACCGGATTATGTTT
>JAKLQL010000588.1 GCA_022013395.1 Acetobacterium sp. | reverse complement strand
GCAATAATAAATTTTCTTAATCTTTTTCTTTCTGAATTTGAAACCTGAATTTCTTAAGAAAATTAATTTGGTATTGCAATAAAAATCAAATGATGTACAATAATTCTAACGATAAAATAATAAAGGATGTGTTCGTATCAACATAGAAATAAAACCAAATGTCAAAGATTATTTAAATCATCAAAATGTTCAGGATATTTATATTGAAATGGATAATCGTGGTGGCTGTTGCTCTGGGCCAATTTATGTGCCAACTGTCAAGTTGGGAAAACCGACTTATGACGCAATGTATGACCGTTTTGAGCAGAATGACATCGTCTGCTATTTGCCAAAAAAAATGCTCAATGAAGAAACGCCGGATATAACCATTAAGCTTCGAAATTTTTTAGGTCGTAAATCTTTATCAGTTAATGGTTTGCTTGCTTATAAAGAAGACGGCTATAAAAAGAAAAAAATATAATCGCGATTAATGACACCGTTATCTTGCGCTTTCAACTAAAAAGCCACCCTTTCAGCGACTTTATTCAATCGGTGAAAGGGTGGTTTTTATAATCCCAGAAAAGCTTTCCAGTTTGGCAGATCCCACTTTCCCTGAGCATATCCCAATTTGTAGCTGTTTGTGAGTTTTTCAAAATCGATCTCACGGTTCGATACCGGCATCGTGTCTGGGTAAACCAGAAAGGCACGTCCTTCCCGTTCCAATTCTTCCAGTTCGTCCAAGGTTTCATTATAAATCAGATGGCGGGTCAGCATGGCTTTAGCCACTTTGGGATACTTGCGGTAGTAAGCCTTAATGGTTCGTTTAAACTTCATCGGTTGTTTTCGATAGCCTTTCTCTCTGGTAAGAATGACAAAAAATTTTTTGTATCCATCCTGTTTGGCAATATCCAACGCAATGCCGCCCCCCAGGCCGCCATCCACGTAAGTGTGATTTTTATATTGGGTTGGTGGCATGAAAATTGGCATCGAAGATGATGAACGGACAATTTTCATCAGATCTTTCATTTCATGAATATCATCCTTGGTATAGTAAATAACTTTACCCTGTTCCCGTTCAAAAACACCGATCCGTAATTGCGCCGGATTTGCCATAAAGGTCTCAAAATCCAAAGGCAGTGGGCCTTCCGGATAGGAGGTTTCTTCATAGATATATTCAGAACGGAAAAACCCTTCGCCCTTTAGAAAAGATCGCCAGCCGCCAAATTGTGGGTCCTGTACCAGCTCTACAAATGAACGTCTGGCTCTTTCTGGATCCCGGGATAAATAATTAACCGAATGACTGGAGCCGGCAGAGATACCTGCTACGTAATCAAAATAGATTTCGTTTTCCAGCAGATTATTTAAAAAGCCGGCCGTGTAGCTAGCTCGCATCCCACCGCCTTCAAAAATCAGGGCAGTGTCTTTGATATTATTGATGATTTTCATGGATGTTTGTCTCCTTAAACCAGTAGCTTCGCAAAATCGTCGTAACGAGTTCGTGCTTTTTTCTGTGCTTTGATTCTGGCTTTATTGATCTCATGGTAGTAACTGATGAGCGTCTCCACGATGCTTTTATCAATTTTATTTTCAATTGACATTTTTCTCAGGACTTCGACCACCGCTTCTTTTTGCATCCCTTTTCGATAGGGCCTGTTTTCAGAAACTGCCGTAAAAATGTCTGCCACTGCCATAATTCGCGCCCCCAAAGATAGATCCTTTGCTTCAAGTTTAAAGGGATAACCGGTTCCGTCCAGTCGCTCATGGTGCATGGAAGCATATTCGTTGATTTCTTCCAGCCCTTTAACTTGAAATAATAACACATAGGTGTGATAAGTATGTTCTTTTATCACATCAAATTCTTCTTTGGAGAGTGCTCCCGGCTTCTCCAGAATCTCAGTGGGAACGGTCAGTTTTCCAATATCATGAACATAACCCGCCGCCTGGATTTTCTTGCAGGTGAGCTCATCACAGTTAAAGTGCTGTGCCAGTCGTTTGGCCACTGCCGAAACACCCTCGCTGTGAACGGCCGTAAAATTGCTCCGAAAGTCAATCACCCGGGCAAAGAGCTTGGTAATACCAATTAATTCGTCTATATTCAGGCATTGATCCTTAAATTTTATTCGTTTATAATAACGCCGGCCATTCGAAATAGACTCCAGATCATACCAGAAAAATTCCTTTTCTTTTAGCCGCTCAAACGCCTTCACATATTCTGGATTAAATTTTTGACCGGAAGCACTTTCGATTTTTTTATAGATCCGATCCTTTTGATTGATAATCTTCTCATCTCGAGCGATGAGAGTGGCAATGCGATCCGCTAAATGAATAAGATGGCTTTCTGGCATGACCACTTCCCCATTAAATGCAAGTCCCTCTCCATCACGCCAATCCACGTGATGAAACTTTATAATTCTAGCAATTTCCGTGAACTCACGGTAATCTTTGAGCAGCAGCCAACCAATCCGAGCATGTTGATGAGGATTAATGGCTTCAAATTTTAGAACATTAATGCGCTCTTGCATACTTAATCCACCAATGTCATGCAAAACAGCAGCGACACTAACCTCATTTAGTTTCTTTTCATCAAAGTTCAACGCTTCTCCCAGGTTAAAGGTAATATAAGCGACTAGACGTTGATGATTGTTTAATTCCGGGCTTACCATATCAGAAGCTCTTGATAATTGAAGTGTTAACTCTAATAAAGAGACCATTCTTTTTTTTCTTTCCTTTCCATAAAACATCGTTATACATAGTATTGTGATATGATACCATATTTTTGTTAAGAATTAAACAAAATCCAGGCTAATTTTTATTTGTAGTTAAATTTTATCTTCATCTTTATTAATGAAAAAATACCATCAGCATGACTTTTCATGTGCTGATGGTACAATTCTATTTACTGATTTCTTTTTCACTTTCTTCTTGCTCGTTAAATACCTCTGCAAAAAGACTAATAATCTGATTCCGCTGATCCCGGTGTTCGATCACCTTGTGACGGTACATCTCTTCTTCGGCTTTTTTAAAGATGTCGTTGATATCTTCTGCTTCATTTATTTTAGTAGCATGGCCAAAAGCGATGGATACGTGGGCTCCGGCAATGCTGTAATCCAATGATAACTCTTTGATTCGAGCAATAATTCGCTCAGCTTCTGCTGTGTCTACCTTGGGCAAGATCACAACAAACTCATCACCGCCTAACCGGGCAATGATGTCGTCGGCACGACACCCTTTAGTAATGACCTTAGCCGCCAATTTAATCAGTTCATCTCCTTGTTTATGCCCAAAAACATCATTCATTCGCTTAAGCCCATTGACATCTCCCATGAGCAAAGACAAGGGCAGATTGGAAGTACGATCCAATTTTTTTAAAACATCCTCATAAAACCGTCGGTTATAAAGACCGGTTAGCTGGTCGTGATAGATGAGGAACAAAGCCTCTTTGCGTTCTCGTTCAAGAGCTCGTTCGTTTTCTTTTCGTTCGGTGATGTCCTGAAGGATACAGTGAGTTTGTCTAAAGTTCCCCTCTAAGTCATAACCGATTTTCCCTTCAAAGGCAATAAATCGATGACTACCATTTTTGTGAAGCATTTCAAATTCGCTGTGAATCTGTCCCTTTTTCTTAAATAACGGAAATCGTTCTCTGAATGTTTCCCGACCCGCTGGTAGTAAAAAATCGCCAAACCATTTACCTAAAACTTCCTCACGATCATAGCCCAAAGTTGCCAGCCACTGATTATTAATCTCAATGAGGTTCCCGTCACCATCTAACGACTGGTAACCTAACGGTGCTTCATAAAAGAGTTGCTGAAACCGCTCTTCACTCTCAACTAGAGCCCGATGCATCTGTTTAAGCCTTTCTTCATTGGTGACTTTTTTCGAATTTCGCTTTTTCATCTGAACCAATTGACTCACTCTGTTCTTTTTATGGTTCAATTACATCCCTACTTTCCACTTAACATTGACTGGTATCATGCCTACTTCAATTGACGTTCTTTTTTTTTCTATTTGTAGTTTTTACCCAAACTCAAACACTTAAAACTCTTTTCTTGCTGATTCATAAAATTTTAACTGGAAACTTTACAAATTAAAACATATAATACCTACAGAAAATAAAGCATTACAGATAAAGGAGAAAAACATGTTTATTGATTTAAGAAGCGATACGGTAACCCAACCGACCCCCGCCATGCGCGAGGCCATGGCCAATGCTCCAGTTGGCGATGATGTGTATGGCGATGATCCGACCATCAATCAGCTTGAAAAACTGGCCTGCGAAATCCTTGGCAAGGAAGCAGCACTGTTTGTTCCCTCCGGGACTTTTGGCAATCAAGTTGCCATTATGACCCATACGAAACGGGGTGATGAGGTACTTGTCGGCGATGCCTGTCATATTCTTATGCACGAGGTTGGCGCTGCTGCGGTGCTTTCAGGAGTACAAATTCGAACTTTTCCGGTCTCGAATAACAAAATCGATGTCCAAGGACTGGAAGGAATGTTCCGAGGCGATGATATTCACTTTCCCGATACGGGTCTTATCTGTCTGGAAAACGCTCAATCTTCAGGGCAGGTGGTTCAACTTTCGAATATGCAAGCAATTTGTGAGCTGGCTCACGGCCATGATATCCCGGTTCATTTAGATGGTGCTCGTCTTTTTAATGCGGCCCTTACACTAGATGTAAATGCCAAAGAAATAGCTTTTTTTTGCGATTCAGTCAACGTTTGTCTTTCTAAAGGATTATGCGCTCCGGTTGGATCCCTGCTTCTGGGAACCAGGAGCTTTATTAAAAAAGCCCGCAAAAACCGAAAACTCATGGGTGGCGGACTCCGTCAAGCCGGGATTCTGGCGGCCGCTGGCATCATTGCTTTAACCGACATGGTAGCCCGTTTGGAGATCGACCATCAAAACGCCCGTTATCTGGCTAACCGTCTGGAAGAAATCGAGTCCTGTATTGTTCAACGGGATCGTCTGGACATCAATATGGTTTTTTTTACCTTGGCAGAATCTGTCATCACCGAGACTGAACTGGTAAATGGACTTTTGCAGAAAAATATTAAAATCAGCGGACAGGAAAATGGTGAATACCGCTTTGTCACCAACAACGGCATCACTTCTGATGATATCGATCTAACCATTGACACCATGAAAGGTCTGGTTTCACGTTTTTCCTGATTTTTCCTCTCTAAAATAGTGTGTTGACACATCAAAATTCTTTTTATTATGGGCTTGACGTGGTATACTTAAATCACTACAAATGGAGGATTTTTTATGACAACCACATTCTACGGTAACCAAGGTGTTGTGAACAGCATCATACTTGATATGGAAACCGATTTTGCAAAGCAATTAAAGTTTTTAAATACAATTAAATTTACGGATGACTTTAAGCCTGAATGGCTGCCGGATATTGTCAAAATCAGTTTTATTATTGAACCGTCTCTGGGACAATTTGGCAAACCTAATCTCGTCATCATTGCCGAAGAAAAAAGCCTCCAGCGGCATGTGATTTTTGTTGAATCAAAGATTTCTGCATATGATGACGCTTCAGAAAAATTAAACATTAAACTTTTTCCTAATTCCTACAAAGGAATTGCCACAAAACTGAACATTCGTCTGGCCCTAATGTATCGTCTGGCCAAAGCTTATCACCATCAAAAAGACGGTGGCTTTATTGAAGATTTAGATGAAGCCTACAAACTCTACCATGACGTCCCCAAGGTTCTTAAAAAACCTGGCATGATCAAGCTTTGTATTGATAATTTTGGATATAATCCAGATTTTCTGTTTGTTGCCCTAACCAACGACCCCTCAGATATCCAACCTTTTAAGAATGCTAATTTTCTGCCTCCGATCGGTGTCAGCGGCTGGCGGGCAGAAAAACAGTCTTTCGGGCTGATTACCTATGCCATGCTGGAAGAACAAAAGCTGGTTGATCTTAAAAAAGGATACTATGCAGTTTCAAAGCAGAATGTCCTTCACCTGCCGGCCGAAACCGGTGCCAGTAATAATGATCCTACTATCCGCACCATTGTTCTGGATCAATGGCGCCCGGATTTGAAACTGAATCTGGAAGAATTTATTGTCTCACTGGGAGACCGGCTCACCACCGGTAAAATTATTACTTTTAATGGTTCTTACAGTATTAAAGCCGAAGATGGCCGTACCCTGGTCAAGCTTTTTGCCGATAAGGAAAAGATCTATATCACCTTGCGAAACGATAATATTCCTGTTGTATTCAAAACCAAACCCCGCATCAAAATCGGGGTGGGACTCAACGCCAAATCTTTTGTTCTGATTTATTCCGGAACTGATGACCTT
>JAKLQL010000587.1 GCA_022013395.1 Acetobacterium sp. | reverse complement strand
CAAACGGAGGCGCAGCGATAGCGAAGACGGAGTTGCACGTCTTCATTTAACGGCAGTAATTTTACGAGTTGTTCGAGATGAATGTATTTTGAATTGAGTAGAGCCATCTGGCGACTGACGCGACGAAGGCGCAGCGAAGACGAAGGACCGCATCAGTGAGTAAGCCAACAGTAAAAATGAGTTATACTTAATTTACTAAATAACAACAAATTGACCCTTAGAAACGAACATCAACAGGATCATAGGTAATAAAAGCTTCACTTGGGTTATTTGGATCAAGAAGAGCATTTGTGTCAGAATCTTTATCTTTGTCAAGTTTGTCTTCATATTTGGCATTATTCTTGGCAGGATCGACATTTCCAGTTTCTTTTGATCCTGCGTCATCTTTAACGTGTTGATTGATTTTAGCAAGATCGGCAGCGGTATCCATAGAAATTGAGTTAATATTGCCTTTGATATCAGAAAGTTTGGCGCTTTTGGCTGATGTATCAACGCCGCGACTCCGATCCAGTTTTATTTCACCAGTTAAAACTCCGCCTTGCCCTTCCAGCTTGGTTTTAACCCCATTCGTAATATTTATTTGAGTCATCGTAAATTCGGAATTAATAAGACTTTTCATAGCAATTGAATTCATAGCAGTATCACTGATAGAGACAGTATCAGACTTTTCTTTCGTGCTTAAATTTGTTTTTTTTCTGTCAATTACATTTTCTGATTGATCAGTATTTTTTTCTAATGCCTCTTTTTTGATCTCAATTTGCCTTTGTGATAATTGGTTGTTTAAATCCTGCAATAAGTCTTGTAGCTCTTTACGTTTGTCCATTTTATCCTTAGGTGAGAGGGCTTCATTCTTCGATAGATCAGAAATCTGTCCCTTTATATTTTCGATTTGTTTCCTGATCCCCTCTGAAATACCATCACTCTTCTGAGGGGAAGTCTTTTGTGAATTTTGAAAAAGTACATGTGCGGTGTTTGTGGTTGATGAAATTCTCATTGTTACCCCCGATTTATTTAGAAAATTAGTAGAAATGAATTAGAATGTTGCATAGATATAAATTAATCATATATCAAATATCACTATTTGTCTAGGCGAAAGTGTATGATTATCCAATTTTTGATAGAATTTTCGAATTATTAGAATATGATCTCAATTAGTTGGTTGGAAATCATTTTATTTGATTGTCTATTTTATTTATCGATATTTGATACCAATATCTCAAAACGGTAATTTACCGGAATATAGTGTCAAGTATTGATTGAAGGGACTTGCTGAATGTGATAAAATATCCAAGTCATGAATTGATTTTTTCTGGGTCACGAATAAATAACGCGATTAATATCGGATGAATTTGAAAGTGACAAAATATTTCTGCAGAAGAGGTGCTTTAAAATGAACGAAGTTGGTTTTTTTGAAAAACTGCGGTACAAATTTGACAATCTGATGTCAAAAGGAACAGGCATCCTGTTATTATCGCTGGCCAGTGCCACGGCAATTATGATTGCTGTTATTTCGTTGATCGTTTGGATTACTCAATCCGGTCCAACATCCAGTTTTACCGAGTTGCTCTGGATGGGATTAATGCGAGCCATCGACTCCGGAACAGTCAGTGGCGATACAGGCGACGCAGGCTATATCTTTTTAATGTTTGTTACCACATTGGGTGGTATCT
>JAKLQL010000059.1 GCA_022013395.1 Acetobacterium sp. | reverse complement strand
TAATACGGTTAACCACTGATTGGGTTACCTCCGTTACGGTCACTTCTTTTTTATCCAGAAGGTCATTTATTTCATGTATCGTTTTTTGACTTAATTCCATTATTGCCTCCTATTCCATAACCCGGGGAACCTTAAAGCACCCGGCTTCGCTTTCCGGTGCATTGGCCAAAGCTTCTTCATTGGTCAGACAGGGCTTGATCTCATCTTCCCGAAAGACGTTCTGCACTGCCAATACATGTTCGGTGGCTTTTATTTTTGAGGTATCCAATCCGCTGAGGGTCTCAGCATAATCCAGCACTGCACCCAGTTGATCGGCCAGGGCGGTCACTTCATCGTCTGAAAATTCCAAACGGGCAAGATTGGCCACGTAGATGACATCTTCTCGTGTTAAACTCATATTCGTTATCCTTTCTTTCTCTGCTGTTGACTTTCTATGATATTCTATTTTAACAGCCGGAGCTGTCAGCCTGATTCTAAAAATCACCCTTCATTATAGATCAAATCCACCACTGGTGACAAGGGCTAAAAATTGTTCTTCATCAATTATTGCAATCCCCAACTCCTGGGCCTTGGAATGTTTAGAGCCGGATTTTTCCCCAGATAGGAGAAAATCGGTTTTTTTACTGACGCTGGAAGATACCTTCCCGCCGTTGGCTTCGATCAGTGCCTTGGCTTCCCGTCGATCCAGAGTGGGCAGGGTTCCGGTTAGGACAAAGGTCTTTCCGGCCAGGGTCTGAGAATCTACGCGGCTTTCCTGAATCATATTCAGCCCCGCTTCTTTCAAGCCTCTGATGATTTCAATGTTGGTGGGCGTCTGGAAAAAATCGACGATTTCGGTGGCCATTTTTTCACCAATCTCAAAAATTTCTTTGAGATCCTCCGCTTCAGCCTGGATCAGGTTGTCCATTTTTTGATAATGTTCAGCCAGAATTTTGGCCCCTCTGGCACCCACCAGCGGAATTCCCAAACCAAAAATAAGTCGGGATAGTTCCCGTTTTTTAGAAGCTTCAATTCCAACTAAAAGATTGTCCACCGATTTTTCGCCCAGCTTCTCAAGCGTAACCAGCCGTTCTCTTTTTTGATCCAGATGGTAGATATCCACCGGGTTGATCACCAGTTTCTCGTCCATCAACAATCGCAGCACTCCCGGTCCCAAACCTTCAATGTTCATTGCATCTCTTGAGGTAAAGTGTACCAGTTTTCGGAACACCTGCGCCGGACAGGCCATATTCAAGCATTTAGTAACAGCTTCGCCATCAATCCGAAAGGTGGGTTCATTACAAACTGGACAGTGTTTTGGCATTTGAAAAACAACCTCGTTTCCCGATCGCTTTTCAAACACCACATGATCCACCTCCGGAATCACATCTCCGGCTTTCTGAATCACCACATGATCGCCAATACGGATGTCTTTATCGCGGATATTATCTTCGTTATGGAGGGTTGCCCGAGCGATCACCGATCCTGCTAATGACACCGGCGTAAGTTCGGCCACCGGGGTTAAGGCGCCGGTCCGTCCGACCTGGACGGTAATGGCATCCACAGTGGTAATCGCCTGGTCTGGCGCAAATTTATAGGCCATCGCCCAACGAGGGCTTTTAGAGGTATTTCCCAGCATTTCCCGAAAAGATAATTCATCAACTTTGATCACCAGACCATCTATTTCAAAGGGCAGGTTTCGTCTTTCCACTTCCATCAGGCTACAGTAGTCAATGATTGCTTCCATATCACTAAAGCCTTTAACCTCACTGGTTTTAAAACCCAGGGTTCTTAAATAAGCCAGTGTCTCGGTATGGGTTTTGGGCTCAAAGCCTGTCACG
>JAKLQL010000586.1 GCA_022013395.1 Acetobacterium sp. | reverse complement strand
CATAAATGTTAATGCTACAAGACCGTCGAGAAATGAAGAAAATTATTCCATAAACAGGTTTAAATAAAGCCGCATGCGGTATAATTCTAATAATTAAGCAGCTTGAGAAAAGAAGAAAAAGAAAGAAGGCGTTATTATGAAAGAAAGAAAAGTTATACAAGTCGTTCAGGGCATTAATGCAGTAGATGGGGCTGGAGTCCATTTGACACGCGTTTTGTCCCATTCAACCGTAAAAGCATTTGACCCCTTTCTGATGCTTGATTCCTTTGACTCTGAAAATCCCCAGGATTACATTAAAGGTTTTCCCATGCATCCTCATCGGGGAATTGAAACGGTCACCTATCTGGTTCAGGGTCGGATTGAACATCAGGACAGTTTGGGAAATAAAGGCGTTATCGAATCGGGTTGTTCGCAATGGATGACTGGAGGAAGTGGCATTCTCCATCAGGAAATGCCCCAAGCCTGTAAAAGAATGCTGGGCTTCCAGTTATGGCTGAATCTGCCCAAGTCGGAAAAAATGACGGAGCCTAAGTATTTTGAAATCAGAAAAGAAAATATTCCCTTATATAAAGGCGCCGGTTTTAATGTCGGCGTTATCTCCGGATCTTACGAAGGGGTAAAAGGTGCGGAGCCTCATCATATTCAGGCGATGATTTTAGATGTGACAGCTGAAGCTGGAAAATCGGTTAAGATTCCAACCACCAAAGTTGAAACTGTATTTGTGTTTTTGATTGAAGGTCAAGGATCGGTAGCAGGAACCTTATATCGAGAAAAATCGGCCCTGCTGTTTAATGAGGGCGAATACATTGAAATAAAGGCTGGTGAAAAGCCCCTTCGGTTTGCCGTATTTTCAGCACCACCGCTGCATGAATCGGTAGCCTGGGGCGGTCCTATTGTGATGAATACCGAAGAAGAATTAAGACAAGCTTTTGCAGATTTGGAAGATGGCAGTTTTATCAAAGAACGCCCTCAAGTTTAGGCATAAACTTGAGGGCCAATTAGGAAGTTTGACCTTTTTAATGTTCCTTGTTATACTTGACTAAAAAGAAAACGGATAGGCAGAAACCATGCAGGAACACGTAAACCAACGAACGTTACAGGCCATGCGAACAAAAAAGAAAATATTTAATACCAGTGTGACCCTCATCAATGAACGGGGGTTTGAAAATGTGACGGTGGATGACATCTGTAAAGCCTGCGGCCTTTCCAAAGGCGCTTTTTATCATCACTTTAATTCGAAACTGGATATTATATCCGGCATTGAAACGATGTTGAATGCGTCCATTAATGAGGCTATGGAAGAATGTGAGGATGTGAAGATTCGCACCCGGGTGCTTGTCTTTG
>JAKLQL010000585.1 GCA_022013395.1 Acetobacterium sp. | reverse complement strand
TTCTCAGTAATCCAAAAACACATAATACTTTCAAGGATGGTACCATGGGCAGCCATTGTTCTCCTAAAAAGAGTGCTGTGAAACTTTCTGAGAGAATGATCATCATTGTCATAAAAGGGAATAAGAAAATAACGGTCGCCTCAAAAGCTCTGATAAATGCTTTTTCGGCTCGCTTAGGTTCGTTTTGTATTGCCGAATATGCGGGGAACAAAACCTGAGAAAGGACTCCCGTCAGGCTTGAAACCGGAAAATTAGCGATATTGAAAGCCATCGAATAGAATCCAAGCATGGTAACACCTAGCAGCTTACCCACCAGAGCATCGCCAAAACTGGTGATGATAAAAGCCATAAGACCGATCCAGAAGATGTGTTTGCCAAAATTCAGAAGGCTAAACACCCTTTCTTTATCAATTCTGATTCTTGGCCGGTAAGGATGCATTATGTATGACCCGACACACCTGACAATAGCCCAACATAGTGCCGCAGCCACCAGGGCCCAGACATTTCGCATCCATAACGCAAGTGCAATTGCCGTCAAAGAGCCAATAATATCTGCCGATGATTCCAGAAATACTTTTTTTTGGAATTCAAACTTTTTTTGGAAGTATACAATCCCGACATTCGTGAATCCCAATAATAAGAACGAAATTGACATAGTCTCAATTACTGGTTTCAATGCGTCATTTTCATAATACACTGACACCCAGCCAGCGCTAAAAAATAGAATAACGAATAACAAAAAACCCCTGACCAATGAAAACGTCCAGGCAGTATCGAGATCGATCGCTTCAATTTTTTCTTTCTGTATGAGAGCGGATTCAATGCCGGTTTCTGAAAAAACATTTAAAAGATTGACCGATAATGTGGCCAACCCCAAAATCCCGAAATCAAGCGGCGATAATAAGCGGGCCAGTATTACTATTTTTAATATACCTACCCCTCTGGAAAGCCAATTGCCCCCAAGACTCCATAAACCGGAGCGGATAACTTTTGGACTCAAACTAACCATTCGGAAATCTTCGAGAGCTTGAATTTTCCATAATTTAATTCTGATCCATTTTCCTGCCCACTTTTTGAGGTAATTTAGAATCTCCTTGCTCTTGATTTCAAGGGCATTTTCAACCCAGCCTTTTTCATTTCAACCCAACGAATCGGCAATCCGTTGCCGTTTCGCCCAACATCTTTAAT
>JAKLQL010000584.1 GCA_022013395.1 Acetobacterium sp. | reverse complement strand
TTCGCCAATTTCATCTAAAAACAGGGTGCCGTTATTGGCCATTTCTACCAATCCTTTTTTCCCTTTGGGGCTGGCTCCGGTAAAGGCATAGGGGACATAGCCAAAGAGCTCACTTTCAATGAGATTATCCGGAATGGAGGCACAGTTAATTGAAACGAAGGGATGGGCCTTTCGAGGGCTGCAATCGTGGATGAATTTGGCGATCAGACTCTTACCAACTCCGCTTTCTCCCAATAAAAGAATGGGGATATCCGATTTTGCCGCTTTTTTCAGTTTGTGCAGGGTCTGGTAGAGAATATAACTGCGGCCGACAATGTTATTACTGGCTTTGGTTCGTTCTTCCCGGGATCTTTTTTTGTCTTTAAGTTCGTCATCATCAGTCTTTTCTTTTTCCGGATTCAGATAATCCAAATCAAATTCTACAAAAGACTCCCGTTTTAAGGTGTTATAAACCAGCATGACCAGTTCATGATCAGGATTATAGAGGGGTGTGGTAATGGTAATGTGTTCTTCATCGGTAATCAATGAGCGTTGTCTCGAGATGATGGTGCGCTTTTTTTCCATGGCGGTAGCGGTGGAGGGCGGTGTCCATAGACCCTGGAAGGAGGTTAAAAAATTAAGCTTCCACATTTTTTCAGCCGAAATCCCATGATATTCCAGACAAGCCGGATTGGCATAAAGGACCTTCCCATCCTTATCGGTCACCGTGACCTCGATAAAACTGTTTTCCAGAATATCCAAAAAAAATTCACTGGAGAGTGTTTTTAAATAGTCTAAGTAGTCCTGACTGTGATTAAATTCGTTTGTTATCATTGGTTATCCTTTTTACACATCATTGTGTGGTCTTTCTCGTCATTTTATTATTAAGCTAATGATTGTTAGAAGTATTATAAATCGTTTTCATCTATAGAACTGATAATAAATCAAAAAAGGTCAAGGTACAAGAGGAAAAAAAGGAATATTCCCAAAAGTGAAAAACAATGATGTTGTTTTATCATATTTGGAAAGCATATTAGCGTTACGAATCTGCTGAAAGGGCAGTAATTAAAGTATCATACCGAGAAAACATGTTGGCACGATTATTGCGATACATAATCACAAGATTTGACATGACATCTCGTAAATATGTGAGAAAGGAGAAAAATAGATTTATAATCGTTTGTCCTACGAGAAAGAAAAACAGAAGTCCATGACAAAGTGCCCCATGCGGGGAACGGGGCAACCAAGTTTTTTAGTTGTGAATTTCGCAATCATCAATTATAAGTTTACGAAGGAGTAAAAAATGTTTAGATTTACAGCAGATCAATTTGTTTATGACATCAATGGAACCAAAATTGGTGGACAGCCGGGAGAATATCCGACAGTTTTAATTGGTAGTATTTTTTATCGGGGACATAAAATAACCCAGGATTCAGAAAAAGGGTTGTTCGACGAGGCAGCGGCTAAAGATCTCCTGGATCGAGAAGCTGAACTGTCAGCAGAAACTGGTAATCCCAGAATCGTGGATGTATTGGGTGACACCGAAATTGCCCTGACCAAACATGTGGAGTTTGTTTTGAAGAATACCACCTCGCCGATCTTACTTGACAGCCCCAGCCCAGAGGTGCGAATCGAAACCTTGAAACATTTTGCCAATGATCCCGTCGCCATGAGTCGAATCATCTATAATTCATTAGAAGAAAGCTGCACTGAGCATGAACTGGAAGTAATG
>JAKLQL010000583.1 GCA_022013395.1 Acetobacterium sp. | reverse complement strand
TTGTTTCTGTGGAAGCTGGGGCATAAATGATGGGCAATAAAATTATCGAAATGCGCGGTATCGTCAAATCCTACTATCTGGGAACCCCCAATGAACTGGAAATTCTCCATGGTATTGATCTCGACGTTTACGAGGGCGAATTTCTATCCATTGTCGGCGCTTCCGGTTCCGGCAAATCTACCTTAATGAATATCCTTGGCGCGTTGGATCGTCCCACTAAAGGTCATTATTATCTGGATCACCTGCCCATGGAAAACGTCAAAGATGATGGTTTATCACAAATACGGAACAAAAAAATTGGCTTTGTCTTCCAAACCTTTAATCTCATTCCCCGTTCCACTGCCTTAAAAAACGTCGCCCTGCCGATGCTTTACGGTGGGGTATCCCGCAGTGAGCGGTCTCGACGAGCTACCGAATTGCTTCAATTGGTCGAAATGGGTGGTCGCTCCCACCATCGCCCCAATGAGTTATCCGGTGGTCAAAAACAGCGGGTAGCGATTGCCAGGGCCATGGCCAACGACCCGGCGATTATTCTGGCCGATGAGCCTACTGGCGCACTAGACACCCATACCGGTCGTTTAGTTATGGATATCTTTCACCGGCTGCATCAGGAACAGGGCAAAACCATTATTCTGATTACGCATAATTCGGAGCTTGCCGAAGAAACCCAGCGAACCATTCGGCTTCGGGATGGTTCGATTGTCGAAAACCGCAAAAATGGTCATTATCAGTTGGAGGGTTGCTATGAATCTGTTTGAAAATATTCGCCTGGCGCTGGAAGGTTTAAGAGCGAACAAGATGCGGGCCCTGTTAACGATGCTGGGCATCATCATTGGGATCGCTTCAGTTATGGCCATCTCCACTTTGGGTTCGGCTATGACCGGCTCAGTCACAAAAACCATGGATAAAATCGGGGGAAAAAATATTATGGTTTCCCTGTCACCCAAAAATTATGATACCCAGTCCACCCTTCAGGAAGGCGATTTGATCACTCAAGAAGAACTTAACGATTTTAGAAGCACCTATACTGATCAGATCAAGGCCATCAGCTTTTCCACCGGGATGGGGTCGGGTCAACTTAACAGCGGATTCATACATAAAGACGTGAGCATTACTGGCGCCAGCCCTGATTATGGTCTGGTCAACAACATCAATCTGGTTCAGGGGCGCTTTATCAATGAACGGGATATCGATGGGACCCGAAATGTCATCATCATTGATACCACCCTACGAAACAGCCTGGTCGGTGTTGACGGTGATGTGATCGGTAAGGAAATCCAGGTGGATACCAAGTCCACCAATGAAACTTACACCGTTATCGGCGTCTACGAAAAACTGGTGATTGATAACCCCTTGTTCTACATGGGCGATGACACCCGAATCGAATGCTTTATTCCCATTACCACCGCCAAATCCTTGAATCCGGATACGGCTAATCAGAATGGCTATGAGAACTTTACCATTATGGCCACTTCCAATACCGATTCAGCTGCCTTCGCTCTGACCACTAAGGATTATTTTGTTAAAGGGTTGGGCGCCTTATCCGACTATACTATTCAGGCAGAAAGCCTGGAAGCTATGGCCAGTGAAGCGACCGGCATGCTCGCCACCTTATCTCTTGGCATCTCGGTTATTGCCGGAATTTCGCTGTTATTCGGTGGGATTGGGGTGAT
>JAKLQL010000005.1 GCA_022013395.1 Acetobacterium sp. | reverse complement strand
TCTTTAATTTCCTTTTTCCTGAGTTTATTAATAATACTGTAGATATAAGCCAGAAAAAGCAAAAGCATCCCGACAATCACAGCGGTTAACAGCATTATGTTAATTTCATTAAAGGGTCTGACCCAAATGGGATTAATGATCGTTTCAAAACCGAATACACTGCCATACATGAAGCCAAAAAATATAGCACAAATTCCCAGACGCAGCAGCACCTGGCCAAGTTCGATTCGCTTACGGCTAAGAATGAACCCAATAACGGACAAGATGACGCCCTGACCAACATCCCCAAACATAAATCCAAAACAGAACATATAGGTGATGCTTAAAAAGGCGGTCGGATCCAACTCGTCAAATGACGGCACACCGTACATTTTTACCAACACCTCAAAGGGTCGAAACAACCAGTTATTCTTCATCTTTGTCGGCGGCTTGCCGCTGCCCGTCTTTGGGTCAGAAAACATCATTATCAGCTCCGGGTATTTGGCTCCAATGGCTTCCATCCGCTGTTTATCCCGTTTTGAAATCCATCCTGAGAAATAAAAGCTATCATCGCTAAAGGCCATATATTTTTTTATAATGTTCAGATTGCCATAAAGATAAAGGGTATTAAAACTAATGGTTGCCTCCCCTCGGTTTTCTTCTAAATGAACACTTAAATTTTTATATAATTTGGCCGTTTTTTCTTTTAGTTCAAGCAATTCATTTTCGATCGATTTTATTATTTCTTTCGGTGTTTCCGTGTATTCAGAACTAAATCCCTCAATGGGTTTATAATTGAGAGCCTTTAAAATCCGTTGGGATTCGATTTCCAGGTCTTTAGGTGAGATAATCATAAAAACTTCTTCATTATCGGCCTGATCGCCGACATGAAAAACGATTGAAGTCACACTATTATAAATACTTTTTAAACGAACAGCATTGTCCTTTGTCACTGAACCGATGCTGTAGGAAAAATTTTCCAGCTTATCAAGTTCGCTCATTTCAATATCCATTTCATCCAGATATGAATAGGCGATCCGGCTTTTTTTCAGGGCTTCCATGCGCTCATTTGTTTGCCTGATCTCACGATACTCTGCTACCAAATTAATTTCAAATGATTTGACTATGGAAAGTGCTTTTTCGAGATTATCATCTCCTTTGGTCAGCGAACGCATATCCAATTTCAAGGAATTCTGATAAAGTTCATTCAGCTTGTTGATTAGCTTCACAAAATTTCTTTCGTCCATCATGGTTTCCCCTGATACCAACTGGGCAAATCCCAATAGTTCGCCGATATTTTCCTTGAGCACGGGGAGCATAAACCGACCAGCATCGATCTCTTGCATGGCATCAACTAACTGGATATCATTAAAAAGAAAAATTTCTTTGGCAAATTGATCAACATGCTTTATTTTTCCCACTACATCCATCATGATTACATTTTCGATTGCCATAGAAACTCCTTTTCCAAATTAATCAAGGGATCTGATTAAGTATTTTTTTGTTTCAGTCTCACCCATGCGATAGCGTTTACTCTCAATAATTGAAGTAATATCTTAACTTCAAAATCCAACAACCGAATATAAGCCACCACTTGAGCTAAACTACCGCCACCATCACTGAACAATCGTTTATATAAATAATAAAGATAACGTTCCTGACGTCTTTCCATATATAAATCGATGGTCTTTGTGTGATTAAATAAAAATGAATAATCCGAATCGACTAATTGTTCTTTCATTTCGTCGACATTCTTTGCTCCGGCCAAATCGCCTAACCGTTGTTCATTAAGTTTTAATCCCCCTCTTAAAGAATAGGCAAGGATTTCTTCCCGGGACAGATTGTAAAATTTTTTCCCCCGATACATCCAAACTAAATTGAGTAAATCAAAATGACGCTGTTGCACTTCAATTAAATCGCGATTTGACTTTTTATCTAATTTGAACAATCGGTTTCTTAATAAATCATAGTAGTAACGATCCAGCTTTTTTTCGATCATGACTAATTCTGCTTCCGTTTCAAGTTCCTTATGAATTTCGAATATTCGATAATAATCGGTATCGACCAGGAGCTTTTTAAATTCATCCCAATCCTTCACTCGCAACAGCCGATCAAAGGGGACTTTTGTACGATTTTTGGAATAAACCATCATATCACGCAAAGATTCTAATGCTTCTTTTCTGGCTATTCCCCGAATCAAAATTCTTAAAGATTCTACTTCTAAACGTACCAGATATACTTTAATAAATGATTTGTCAGGTCCTGATAAATAATAAAGCAACTTCTCTATTTCCTGCACTTTTAAATAATTCAAACGCACCTCAAGATCCGATCGATGGAGATTTTCAGGATCCAGCAGTTTTATAAAATCGGCGTAATAAGTGTGGTCCCACAAATAGTGAAACACTTCTTTCAAATCGCCGTCCTTAATCAGTTCGGAAAAATCATGATCATTAAGCCTTCGGGCACTCATGGCAAGAGTCTTAGCATTTATACAGGCATATTTACTTTTTGACATTCTTTTTTCACACTTTTCTATCGAATTTGATTTATTTATTCATGATTTTAACGGGGTTTTTGAACAATTCTGCCAAGATTCCCATGGCTTTTTCTTCTTTTTCTGCATCATACTTCCGGCGAATTTCAACTAATTCCTGCTCCTTGGCATTGATGATCGCAAGTCGTTCATCCTTGGCCTTATTAATCTCGCTTTCATAATTCGTTTGGCCTTGATCTTGAATCTTTTTAATTTCAGTCGCCTCGTTTGCTTTGATATTGATGTCCGTATTTTCTAAAATTTTATCAGCTTTTTCTGATACATTTTTTTTTATCCGTGTCGCTTTTTTGTCAAGTTCGATTATCTCTCGGATCACCTTGTTAATGTCGGCATCATCACTATGTAACATATAAAACCTCCTTTTTTTATCAAACAATATTTAGCTAACGAACGTTTCTTCTTTATAATTTTTTTAAGAATAAACATAATTTATTTAATACTTGACAATTTATGCTGATCATCATATTATAAAGTTAACCCCACCCCATGTGGGGTGGTTATTCGAAGGGAGTGAATCGAATGGAAAAAACTCAATTTAGTATCAGTGGAATGACATGCACAGCATGTGCCAGTGCCATCGAGCGTAAAGTAAACCAGATAAATGGTGTTGAATCAGCTGTCATCAATTTCACCACTGAAAATTTATTAGTAATTTATGATGCTGAACTTGTCTCGCTCCAACTCATCGTTGAAACCATTGAAGCGCTGGGCTATGGTGCAACACCGATTTTAAACGATCCTACACAAGAAATTGTCAAATCATCAAAAGAGACCGGTTACCAGAGTCAGATTAATGAGCTTCGCAATCGCTTAATCCTTTCGATCATTTTTACCCTGCCGCTCTTATACCTTGCCATGGGACCGATGTTGGGATTCCCCATTCCTGCTTTTTTAGCGGGTGAGCAGAACATTTTAATCAATGCTTTAACTCAAATGTTTCTTACCTTACCAGTGATATATTTATGTCGGCATTTTTATACCAATGGCTTTCGGGCCCTTTTAAAACGGATTCCCAATATGGACTCTCTGGTCGCGGTTGGAACCAGCGCATCTTTTCTTTATGGTGTTGTGGTCTTATTCATCTTAGCCTATGGATTCTCCTATGATCAGATGGAGTTGATTCACCACTACGCCCATGAGCTATATTTTGAATCCACAACAGTTATCTTAGTATTAATTACCCTTGGAAAGTTTTTTGAAACAAAAGCCAAGGGTAAAACTTCCCAGGCGATTGAAAAACTGATTGCCTTAGTCCCCGAAAACGCACGGGTATTGCGTAATGGTGTGGAAGTCGAGATTCACGTCGATGAAGTAAAAATTGATGATCTGGTGATTATCCGTCCCGGGGAACGGATTCCAGTCGATGGAATCATCCTCAATGGCCATTCCAGCGTTGATGAATCCCTGTTAACCGGGGAGAGTTTACCAGTCGAAAAATCAAAAGACAATCATGTTATTTCCGGAAGTATGAATAAAACCGGTTCCTTTGAATTTAAAGCGACCAAAATCGGGCAAGATACGACTCTGAGCAAAATTATTCAATTAGTTGAAGAAGCGCAGTCCTCCAAAGCCCCGATTGCCCGAATCGCCGATGAAATCAGTCGCTACTTTGTGCCAGTCGTCATGGGTATTTCAGTGCTGACCTTCGTGATCTGGATGCTTCTCGGTTTTGGTTTATCCTTTGCCTTATCTGCTGCCATATCCGTTTTAGTTATTTCCTCCCCCTGTGCTCTTGGACTT
>JAKLQL010000582.1 GCA_022013395.1 Acetobacterium sp. | reverse complement strand
CAAAAATATCCCTTCTAAATAAAGCTTTCGGTCACGATCATTAACAGTCCAATCGTAAATCCGATGATGGCTCCCGTGTAGACTTCTTCGGGCGTGTGTCTTTTTAATTCAACTCTTGACCAACCAATAAGTCCAGAAAAAAGCAGCACACTGATGCCGATCAATAGGTTTATTGGCATAATCAGAAATGCGAGATAAATTGTCAGGGATACGTGCCCAGAACATTTTATAAAAAAATTGACAAGATACGAAACAATCAGCAGCACTAATGCAAACAAGGCCCCTAAACATAAACCTTCTGATTGGTTGGTGAAAAACAAGACGCCATTGATAATCACTAAAAGTGTGATCGCAAATAAATACATCGAATTGCGTTGGCTTTTTACTGAAACATCAAAGTTTGTATATTCTCCATTTTTGGTTTTCAGATAATTTCTGATGGTTGATGGAACAATGACACATCCGACCAGTAAAAATGAGATAAATAAAGCTTTACTAAATTCTTCATAAGAAAACATAACCACTAAAATAAAAATTGAAATGGTAATTAAAGGGTGCGCCATCAGAGATATGAATGCTGCAATTTTCTGTTTCACTTAAAACCGCCTTTACTTTATTCGTTCATCAAACAGCCTGATAGAAACGGCGACCTTTGATTTGATAGCTATATTTAAGGGGCTGTTCCTCGTCTTTAAACACAGCCCCGCCCTTGTGACCCTCATTCCAAATTTTTGACAGCGTATTCTATTAAACCGTTTCTCCGTTTTTTCTGCCGCTTGCCATCGCATAAGCGGCGGCTTTGGCGGCAACCCGTTTATAATCACTATTCCAGCGGTTTACACCAATATAGTCAAAAATAACCGTACCGGTATGTCGGCAGAAACGATCCATCTGTTCAAGACTGGTTAACAGTCCATTTCCGGTTCCTCCAGCTGAAGCAATCATTAAAACCTGCTTATCACGCAAGACTTTTTGTCCATTAAATTCACAGCGACGCAGCCGATCAATAAAGCTTTTCCAGGCTTCGGTTGTTTCACCCCAATAGACGGGTGAAGCCAAAATGATTGCATCACTTGCTTCGATCCGAGCGACAATTTCATCAAAGCCATCACTTCCAAACGTACAGAAATTTTCATCTCGACAGGGACCCCAACCGTCGCCGCATACTTTGCAACGTATTAGTTCGTAGTCACACAATCTTATTTCATCTACCTCGGCTCCACCCTCAGTGGCCCCTAACTTTGCAGCATCAATTACAGTCTGACATAACCCATCTTTTTTAGGATTACCTGACAAAACACATATTTTCATTACTTAAATCCTTTCTCTTGCTATTTTTGGTTATTTGTGCATTTTCATTTAATAGGATTAACTTATTATACGCCTAACTGAACGATGATCACAACCTTATGATGAAAAAAGCAGCTCTCGGGATAGCTCAACAAGGCCTGACAATCGACACTGACCATGAAAGTCATGCCGCAAAAACGCACCAAGAATAAGTTCATCGGAACTGATGCGTTCGTACTTCTTTTTATTCTGACATTCTATCTTTAAATCACGAAATAAACACATTAATCATCGCAAACATCTATTTCTTATCTTAAATCATTAAAAGCCACTCATTATAAAGACTTTCTGGGTCTATAATAATCAGTAGCTTTTATATTACAGGCTATTGTTTAAGGATCGATTTAGATAAGGGTTTCTACCTTTGTGGCAGTGAACACAAACTTACCATCAGTAACGTTTGCGCTGCCAGTAAAGCGGCAGCCTTTGGCACCACCTTCAACTTTTTGTGCGGCCAGAAGCATGGCACAGTTGTTTTTTAGAAGGTTTTCCTGAGTGACTTTCATTGCATAAATACCGACTGTAATCGTATCGCCTTCAACTGCGCCGCCACCAACAATAATTGGGTGGGGGGTGCCATCGGGGCACATCGTAACAATTGTAAGGAACGCAGAATTTTCAACAACACTTTTCATTTCTTCATTAATAACCATTATAAATTCCTCCTGAGTTTAGTATAGCAATTGACTCCGTAATTACTACCTGATATAATTATAATACTCTTGCAAAAGCTTGTAAATTACGCAAAAAATTATAACCAAATACTAAATTAGAAAGTAGATAAGAAATTAATGAGTAACTCAGAAAATTTAAATCCTATTTGTTCCCAAGATATCTGCCCTTGTCAAGAAAAATGTCCACTTTCAGCAGCGCTTGAGATCATTGGCGGCAAATGGAAGATTCCCATCCTGTGTTCATTGTATAACGACGGACCAACACGTTATAATGTGCTAAAGAAAAAAATCAAAGGCGTAACCAACACCATGCTCGCTTCATCACTAAAAGAACTCGAAGCCGACGGTCTCGTCCTCCGTACACAATACAATGTCATGCCTTTACGCGTTGAGTATGAATTGACCAAAAACACAAATAGTCTTCTTCCGATTCTCGGACATCTTTCCGAATGGGGAAATAAATTCAAAAACTAATTGCACCGATTTGCCGATCAAAACCCTTTAACTGCTTAAGAAGCACTCCTGGTATCCGGATTTTGTGAGCTTGCGACTTCATTCCAGCATTGATGACCCCTTGGTTGAAATCCCGATTGATACCATGTATCTCAGTCCTGCTGCTTGTATTCAGGCTTGATTCTGATTCTCAATCACCGTTTGATTTCTGCCCAAATGCTTGGCCTTATATAAAGCATGGTCGGCACGGTTTATCAAGGCGTCAAAATCAGGTGTGGCGTCATTAAGCTCGGCCACACCAATACTGACGGTAACCCTAATGCTCTTCTCCCCAAACAAGATGGTCTTTTGCTCCACCATTTTTCGGAAATCTTCAGCCTTTTCAAAGGCTTTCGCAGCATCTGTGCTTAACATCACCACGGCAAATTCTTCGCCACCGATCCGACCGACAATTTCGGTTTCACTAAAAGTATCCAAAAGCATAGCCGAAAAATCACGAAGCATCGCATCGCCGCCATGATGCCCACAAGAATCGTTTACTTTTTTAAAAAAATCGATGTCCATCATCAATACGGATAATTTTTCATGATCGCACCGGGCCTGCCGATCTGCCTCTTCCGCACCCTCTCTGAAACGTCGCCGATTATTAAGACCAGTGAGTTCATCGGTATTGGCGATTTCAGTCAGCCGATGCTTCAAACATTCTCGTTCGGTAACATCTTCAAAAGTAATCAGGTATCCGACCGTCTCTTTTTTATTTTGAACAATGCGGGTGTTGATATTAACATATCGGTCTTCTCCATCAACGATAAAATGAAAAACCTGATCTTCTGAATTTCTGATGCTTTCCAATAGCTCCTGATGATCGGTTAGCAGCACCGCCAATCGTTCTTCTTTGATTGACGCATTAAACCATTGAAAGAACTTCGTGCTGGCTTCATTAAAATCGACGACCCGATAAAAACGATTCACGAGGATCAGACCGGCTCCGCTATCTTCAAAAACCCGTTCCCTGGCCAGATCTT
>JAKLQL010000581.1 GCA_022013395.1 Acetobacterium sp. | reverse complement strand
GATACGGTCATATTCTTGAATGACGCATTATAAACATCTTTCTCAATTTCAACGCCATATAAATTGTTTGTAACGATATTATTATTGAATGTTAAATCACTGGTTTTAACAAGTCGAAGTCCCATACTGCCATTATCTTTTAAGGTACTATCAGTAAGAGAAACGCGTTGAATCGTTCCGGTGATTCCCATTAAATCTAAACCCGATCCGGCGTTGCCATAACACTGGGTGTTGATAATTTGAATATCTTCAGATGTCTGATTTGCATCCGGTTCAATATCGATACCAGCTTGTGGCAATGTACCATTGGTGTTTTTAAAAATACTGTTTTTGATAATGACTCGTTTAGCATCTGTAATAGATAGGCCTTGACGTCGATTATTGTCGCCAATTACATTATCTATGGTAACATCTGTTACTGCTGGTGAATCGCCTAAGAAGATGCCATCTCCCCAGCAATCGCTGACGGTAATGTTACTGATTGTAATATTATTTGATCCTTGAATAACATGAATGCCCATTCCCCATTCACCAGAGGTTCCCTGGTGATTATTTCGTTCACCGACAATCTTGCCACCGGTAATAATAACATTGCTAACGCCAATCATTCGCACTACGGCGTTATATCCGTTAGCAGATGGCATTGCTTTTAATACTGCATTTTGACTTAAGGTAATTGTCTGACTTGATTTTGGTTTCAATGTTTGATCGACATTAACTAAATAGGTACCATCCGGTATATAAACAGCTGAATTTTCGTTCAGTGCTGTTTGAATAGCGGCTGTATCATTTGTTGCACCATCACCTTTAGCGCCATAGTCTTTAACACTTTTTCCCTGTGCTGTCGTAGTCGTCGTTGGTGTAGTCGTCGTTGGTGTAGTCGTCGTTGGTGTAGTCGTTGTTGGTGTAGTCGTTGTTGGTGTAGTCGTTGTTGGTGTGGTTGTCGTAGTTGGTGGTTTTGTTGTTACAACTCTCTTTTTTGTTGCTGCTTCGACTGGCATTGCACTAAATAATAAGATCAGTGTAATCAATAAAATAGATAACTTTTTCATGGTGGTAATTCCTTTCGGTAGCCGGCTGCCTTTCTTTTCAGGTTAAGGCCCTTAGCTTTGCGTCCCAATCTTTCGATTGGTTTGCCTTTTTCGTTGAATTATGAATATACAAGACAAAAAACTCCTCTTTCGGTAACTGGCTGCCATATTTTAGGCCCTCTAGTTTTGCGTCCCTATCTTTCAACAGGTTTGCTTTTTTCGCTGAAAAGCTGATCTCAACGTTTAATTAATTCAATCTTGTTTTGAGTTTTAGTCATTCCTTCCTTTCAGTAACTGGCTGCCATTTTACAGGCCCTTTAGCTTTGCGTCCCTGCCTTTCAACAGGTTTGCCTTTTTTGCATCAAAGAGATAACTCTGAACATAAAAAACTTTCCTTTCGGTAACTGGCTACCATTTTACAGGCCCTTTAGTTTTGCGTCCCTATTTTTCAACAGGTTTGCCTTTATCGTTGGAAAGTAATTCCACGATTTCAATTTTTCATAATCATACCAATGGTACAAAACCCTTTATTCGATAATTATTTAATGAATTATTGATTTGAGATTTATATCACATTATTAGTATATTAGATTACGGTATTTATGGATTGAATATAACATATTTCCAAACATTAGTCAATACCTAATTCTGGTAATTTTTACATAATAATGCTGTCATTTAAGAACTTTTATTACTTTGTCCAATAACTCTCTTTTGCCCACTTGAACTAAATGAATGAAGTCATTATTTTTTCTATAAATAATAAAAAATATTAAATTCGGAATGATCGCACAAATTACCAATTTTATTCCAAAATTCACAATACCTGCGCCAACAATGAATGAACAAATCAGCCAGGTAAAACCACCCGCGATGATTGTAATAAAGGCATATTTAAAATATGCTTTAAAGTACTCAATTGAACTGGTTTTGAATCCATATTTATATAGCACAAAGGGTTCAGCCCAAAAACTTGTGGTTATTGTACTGATCATCGTTCCGAGAAAAATCCCCAAAACGCCCAAATAATTTGCCAGTATAACGGAAGCAATAATATTAATAATTGATTCAGCCAGTGGTTTATAACGATCATACCAATACAACCCGTGAGCATCCTTAAATACGCGAACGCTTGATCGCATCCCAGTCATATAAAAGTTAATAATCAAAACAGCAACGATTTGCATATTAAAAAGGTATTCACTGCCTAGCCAAATTTCAATAAATGGATTCACCAGATTCCACAAAGCGATGGACGAAAATCCAAAAATCCAAAAAGCCGCAAAATTTGTGACATAAAAGACATTTCTGTTTTTTTCTTCTGTTTGGGTTATGCCAAGGTTTCCCACACTGGCTGTGAGCGATTCGAATATCAATCCATAAATCAGCATCAGTGCTGAAATAATCAGCAAGTAATTTGAATAGATTCCAACTGCCACCAGTCCAATCAGCATGGATATCAGTAAATTATCGGTACCCAGAACCACTACCCCGCCAATCCGATGATAAATTAGTGCTTGGACATTTTTTTTGATCAGTTCTTTCTCGTTTGTTTCGAGCGGGAGAATATTTTTTTCTTTTAAATAAGGGTACATCTTATCTGCTTTTATGGAAACCAGAAGATTCTCCAAAAATGTCGCGATCAGTTCAACAGATAAAAACAAAATATAGTTTTGGGTTGTGATCAAAATAATAATTTGGCAAATGCTCATCGCGATAAAAATTGAATAGCGGTAAAGGGATGCAATGTACTTTTTTTCATTAGCGATAATAAGAAACCGTTTATATGAATAAAAATATGATATTGAAGAATTTATTACAAACATTAAAAAGATGATGCTAATATAGTCCACATTCGGCATGTCTTTTATAAAATAATGCAAAAATGGCGTAATCATTATTCCTAAAACTGTTATCAATAAACCAATGATAGTATACGTTTTTTTAAATAAATGCATTAATGATTTTATTTTTTCAACATCATTTTCAGCTATCGGTTTATACATGCTATAGACAATGGCGGTACCAATACCCATTTCAGCCAAAGATAAGATGGATAATATGTTTGTAAAGAGTCCATTGATTCCCAAATATTCGGCGCTTAATACATTAACAAATATCATTCTGGAAACAAAGGTAATGATCAATGCCAACATTTGACCAATCAAAGCGTATTTAATGTTTTTAATCGAATTCTCTGTTCTTGACATAACCTCACCATTTCCATTTAAGACATTTCGCTATTAATTTGTTCAACGTGCTATTATTCATAACTCACCAATTGAGCCTTTTCTCGTTTATGTTTTGTCCGGTATCAGATCAATGATTCGATTACTTTCATCTTTTGACTTTTTCCAGTAAATCATTTGCACTAAATAATAAGAATAAGATTGTAAAACACTTATGCTTCAAAAGATAATAAACTAATTTTAGCCTCAATCCAGTCACCGCAGCATTTTCTAATGCAGACTCAAACTCAACCAAAGTAATAATCTGCTTCATTTCAGTATATTTATAACTAAAATTCGCATCACTGGAATATAGCTTTTCGATGGCTATGATATAGTATCTCAAAATCATTCCATCTATTTTTTTTGATACAACCCCTTTATCTAAATCAAATTTCTGTGAAAAGTCTCGAAGTCGCCGGTCTAAAATCTGGAAATTCTTGATATAATCGATATTCGGACGTCGTTTCAGCTGGGACAACTGTACATCATGAAAATAACGATACAATGGTGTCGTCAGGGCACAAACCAGATGAGATTTTTCGAGTACGTCTAAGACAAATTTAAAATCCTCCAATATGGACATATCTTTTTCAAAAGCAATGTCGTTATCTTTGATAATGGAAGACTTGATAACTTTGTTACACGATGACAGAAAATAGTTTTGTTCTGATAAATAAAAAAAACACTCATTTATATTTTTAACATCAAAGCAGCGATTTTCATTAATCGATTTTATTTCACGCCGATGTATTTTCTGTTCTTTGAAGTATTCGAATTGCATGCCAAATATTACCATGTCAATTGTATTATCCGCAAACGCATTCATAACAACTTCATAGGTTTCTGAATCAATTACATCATCAGCATCAATGAATGAAAGGTATTGACCTTCAGCTAATTGCATTCCGTGATTTCGTGCGGCACTTACGCGTGCGTTCTCTTGATGAACAACTTTCACTCTTGGATCAAATTTAGCATATTGATTGCAAATCATCAATGACGAATCCGTGGAGCCATCATCGACTAATATTAATTCAAGATTTTGATACGTTTGACTTAAAATACTGTTAATCGATATTTCTAACCGTTTTTCTGCATTGAATACCGGCATAATAACACTTATTAATGATTCTCTCATCGCTTTCAACCTCACTTTTTATTTAAACGACGGTACTAATCGCAGATGGAGATTCAATAAGTTTATTTTCTGATTCTTTAGAGACAATGTAAACCCAAATAAGCAGATAAAGCAAATTTCGATTAAATAAAATCTGATCACTTACCATAACAAACATTAGGATGTACCACATCACGCGATAACTTGAACTGATTTTTCGGAACATAATCACGCACAGATTAATCCAAAATAATGAACCAAACAGACCGAACGAAAAAACTAAAAATATGATCGAATTTGCATAATTCCTTCCATACGATTCACCACTCATATAGAGAAATTCAGCTAATCGGTTGATACCGACTCCAAAAATCCATTCTGGCATCGAAAAGTACTGGAACAAACTTAATGTTCCTAAAATTCTGATGTTTTCCATCAGATTTGTTAAACTCAATTTGCTGATATACTGATTAAACAGCTCTGGTAAATAAATAAACAAAATAAGACCGATCAACGTAAAAATACTTACAAATACTAATGATTTCGCTTTTTTTATATTAATAATTATCGGAATCACAATTAGCAATATAATACCTGTCGTACTGGTCGAAAAAATAACTCCGGCAAATAGAATGACGGCTATCCAGTACTCCTTTTTTATAATCGCCATCGCATAAATTGGCGCGACGTAGATACAATAATGAGCCGGCTCATAAAATAATGAGGTTGGTCTCCCATATTCAATGGATTGAAAACCTGTCTCAAGATAGGATAAAAAAGGGATGTTCCCTTTGACAACAACATCTAAGATATTATAAGCAAAGACCTGATAAAAAAGAAAAGCCGTTGCGATCAGACCGACAAACTTACACGCTTTGTACAATTTTTCTTTATCAAGAAAACCAGGACAACATAAAAAGCTTGCCAATATGGTGAAAACGATCATTC
>JAKLQL010000580.1 GCA_022013395.1 Acetobacterium sp. | reverse complement strand
TGGTCAATTCGCTCATAAACACTGATTTCCACCTTCCGATGAGCTGGAAGTTGCACCTTAATATCATAATCACCAATTCTATCCAGGCTTTTTAAATAGTCACCCAATGAATCTTCTATATCAGGCCAGGCGGTAATATTCGGGGTAATGTCAAATAATACATGATCACCCAAAAACATGATCTTTTCATTTCTAAGATATAAGCAGGTGTGTCCTGGTGTATGGCCTGGGGTGTGAACACATTCAAATTCCAGATTGCCAATAAAGAAAACGTCAGTGTCTTTAAGAAGCGTTGCCTCAAATGTTTTTTTCGGGGCATAAATAATTGCCGGGTTAATTTTTGCCTGGGCAATTAAATCTTCTTCCGGGAAGCCTTCCTGTAAGAACCGTTTATCATATTCCTGCCAGGTTTTGCCGTCTAGAATTTTCTCAAAATAACGATAATCGGTTTCTCCCATGATCACCCGGGTTTTCGATGATCGGATTTTTTCAACTAAGCCGATGTGATCCGAATGTAAGTGCGTTAAAAACAGGGTGGTCCGATCCATATCGATTGAAAGCATCTCTAATCCCTGGGACAATGCCTCAAAGCACTCCGTTTGATTAAACCCGGTATCCACCACCAGGTTTCCACTTTCGGTTTTCATTACATAACAATTTAAATTTCTTAATGGATTATTCGGTAAGGGGATTCTTAACTGAAATATTTCTGGTTGGTCGAGAATTTTTTTTATCATATAACTCCTATATTTGTATATACTTATTTTTTTGTCTACATCTATTTCATACTTTGAATATATTTTAAATTATATCTGTCTATTTTATCATAACCGATATTTCCTTCAAGATTAAAAACAAAAGAACCTGCTCAATTGAACAGATTCTTTTGATGGCTATACGGGTTTAAACTCTTGTTTATGAATTCCAGGCTTTTGTCAATTCCTCAATATCAAACTTTTTCATTTTGAGAAAGGCCGCAGTCACTTTGGCCAACTTCTCGGGATCACCGTCTTTCATCATCTCTGCCATAATGGTTGGAACAATCTGCCAGGAAAACCCATAGCGGTCTTTTAACCAACCGCATTGTTCCGCTTCCGGGACGGCCGAAAGGGCATACCAAAAGTGATCAATTTCTTCTTGCGTATCACAATTGACTACAAAAGAAATCGCTTCAGTAAAGGTAAACTGATGGTCATAGGCACTGTCCATGGCGGCAAATCTTTGATTGGCCAGGCTAAATTCAACATGCTGAATTGATTCCGGCTTATCTGGCGGAGCACCCTCACCGTATCTTAAAATATCACCAACCTCAGAATCGTCGAATAAGGACACATAAAAGTTTACCGCCTCTTCTGTCTTCCCGTATTGATCGCCAACAAACATCAGGGTTGGGGTAATCTTCTGGGTAATTTTCTGACTGCCCATATACATAATTTGCCATGAGAGACCATATCGATCAGCAACCCATCCGTATTTTTCACTGAACGGATAAGCACCAAGAGGCATCATCGCTTCTCCGCCAACACTTAATTTTTCCCACAAAACTTCAACTTCTTTTTGAGAATCACATGCAATCAGAAATGATACTGCCGGTGTAAATTTGAAAAATGGACCAGCTGAAATCAGCATAAAGTCCTGCCCCGCCAACTCAATGGTAAGCATCTGGGCCGTTCCGGATGGGGTATCATTAAGAACCGTCTTATCCTTAATTTTCGAATCTTTAAACAAAGATGTATAAAATACTGCCGCCTCTTCTGCTTCTGTGTCAAACCATAGGTGAGGAATAATCTTCTGTTTCATTTTAAATTCTCCTTCCATTTTTTGTAATCAAACTTTGCAGAGCTCACCAGTTCATTGTTGATATTAATATCTGTCTATTTTATTCTATTTTAACATAACATTCACAAGCATCAAGAAAAAAAAACGGCGACTTGTCATTAGACGAGTGGCCGGTTTTTCGCTTGATTGCGTTGATTGTTAAACAGCTTCTTGGTTGACTTCATTTTCGTTAGCTTCTGCTTTGATTTCTTCCAATTTATTTTGAGCAGTGAATACTTTTCCTTCACGATAGCCTTGCGCATAAAAAGAATAGTGGTCTTCATGGTTCTTTTCTTTATGCTGGGCATGCTCCATAGGCTTGAGAATTTCTTTGACTTCTGGTGGCACAGTCATTACAAGTCCCCATTCCTGGTGCTCATAATCCTGAATCGTATAAGCATCATCCAAACCCTCATAAAATCCTTTACCATAGGTTTCACAGGCTTCGTTAATGATCGTATTTGGCTTTTCATCCAGTTTCATCACCTTTTTAATTGCCTTCAACTGGGAGCGGACACAATCAACCGCATAAGCAAAAATACTACTACAAATCAGAGCATCTTCTTCATATCCATGAAAAATAATATAGTGCCGTTGGGTCCCGGGTGGGGTAATCATATAGAAAACACAACAATTATTTTCTGAAATAACATCAGCCAGACCAGTCATCCAATGTTCTCGGCGGGTAGTGTAATAAATATTACTATCGACCTTAATTGGTTTTTCATCATATCTTAATAAATCCCGATCCGTCAATTTATATTCAACCATCAGCTTTTTTGCTTTTAAAATAGCATAATTCGCTTCATTGGGGTTGGGACTTGTGCCAAGGGCTAACAGTTTTTTGATTCGATCTTTAATATTCGTTTCCATCTTTTTCCTCGTTTTGAACTTTCCGTTTTTTTGCTAAAAAAACATCTACTGTTATCCAAAAAC
>JAKLQL010000579.1 GCA_022013395.1 Acetobacterium sp. | reverse complement strand
AGGGAGTTCTGAAAGAGGATTAAGATGTTTGGCATAGACAAACTCAATTTCGATCAATTTCTCCATCAGGTCTTTAACCGTTACGGTTCCCTGATAGTTATTCTGATTGGTAATGACAATAAAGTCATAGATCTTATCATAATCACGTTGCATGGCATTTTTCCCGACCACATCAATGGTTGTCTGACAATCGACCTGCATAAAATCGCCATCCATGATATTACTCACCGGTTTATTGGCATAAAGAATGTATCCATATTGGCCACTAATTTTTTTATACAGGGCGTTTCTGGTAATCACCCCGATTGGTGCCTCATCCTCAACCACACAAAAACCTGAAACAGTTTCGTCGGACTTGAACATTTCGTGAACCTGAGATACCAGCACATCTGGAAAGATAGTCTTGTCCGGCTTGCAAATGGACTCAATCCGGTCATCAAGGACACGATTGTCCAGTAACTTTCTTTTATTTGCATTCTCTTCCATGATTATTTCAACCACATCCTTTGAGATTGAATTTAAAATTCCGTTTGGCTTTTGAATGAAAAATCCTTGTCCATACTGAACCCCAATTTCGATCAGCATCAGTAATTCTTCTCTGGTCTCGATCCCTTCGGCGATCAGGGCTGTTTCGGTATGTGCCGAAAATTCATTGAGACATTGTACTAATGACTGTTTGGTTCGATCACTATCAATATCCCGGATCAGTTTCATGTCCAGCTTAATATAATTTGGGTGAATATCGGAGATTAAATTAAGCCCTGAGTAGCCTGCCCCAGCATCATCAATGGCAATCCGATAATCCTGCTCTTTATAATTGTCAATGGTTTTAATGAAATCAGCGAGATGATTAATCGCCTCACTCTCAGTAATTTCAAAGATGATTCGTTTCGGATCAATTCCAAATCTTTCCAGATATTCCTTGGTAAACCCTTTTCGAAATTTGACATCCTGCATAATATTCGGATTGACATTCAAAAAAAGTTTGAACTCACTTTCAAGCTTAAACGCCGCTTCAAACGCTTTGGAACGGCAAAGAAACTCCAATTCCCAAAGTTTATTAAACTTTTGTGCCCATTTAAATAACATATCCGGGGTATGGAGAATGGAATCGATTGGCCCTCGGCTCAGGGCCTCATAACCATGTACGGTTCCGTCTTGCAATGAGACAATGGGCTGAAAAACGGTCTGAATTTTTTTATGATAGAGTATTTCCAGAAGTTCCCCTCGCCACCGTTCTTCTTCACTATTATGATTAATATCCAAGCCTATTCCTCCAAATTGTTATGTTACAAATTATATCCATCCCAGCCGGTCTTTAATATTATCATCTTGTTAAATTTACGTTAATTTTTATTCAGACTGGGTAAATATGATCAATAGCTTTTTTATCCTTAAATGCTCGCTTGCCTATTTCAACGGACAATCCTGTTTACATTTAAAATTCCAACTGATATACTGAAATTAATTTCCCGAGAAAATAAGAGGTTAGTTTGATGACTGAAACACTATTGGAACTTAGAAAATTCGTAGTCCCGGAAATAATAATCGGGGTTGACGCCCGATTATTGATTGGACGCTATATATCTCATTTTAATTCTAAAAAACCGATGATCGTAACCGATAAAGCGATTCAGGAGTTTGAATGGTTCCGCCAAACCATTAATGAAATCCGATCGCATGTCGAAAAACTCTACTTTTTTGATGAAACGACCCCGAACCCCAAAGATTTTGAGGCCATGCTCGGTGCCGATCTGTTTTTATCGCTGGGCTGTGACTTGCTCATTGCGATTGGCGGCGGCAGCTCCATTGACTGCGCCAAATGCATCAGCATTGTCGCTTCAAACGGCGGTAATATTCTGGACTATGAAGGTGTTGACGAAGTGAAAATGCCGGGACCACCGCTGATTTGTATTCCCACCACCGCCGGTTCTTCTGCGGATGTTTCCCAATTTGCCATTATTAAAGATATGTCCACCAATATTAAACGAGCGATTATCAGCAAAAAAGTCGTCCCCGATCTGGCGCTGATTGACCCGGTTCCCCTGATGACCATGGATTTCTACCTCACTGCCTGCACTGCGATGGATGCCTTAACCCATGCCATTGAAGCCTATGTGTCCAATACCCATTCGGCTCTGACTGATGTGCATGCCCTGGAATCGATCAAACTCATCAATCAGGCAATTGAAAACTCGGTCAATTCCGGACGGACGATTGAAACCATGTTTCAATTAATGCTTGGTTCTCTTCAGGCCGGTTTGGCTTTTTCCAATGCCAGTCTAGGCGCTGTCCATGCCATGTCCCACTCCATGGGGGGTCTTTTGGATCTTCCCCATGGCGAATGCAACAGTATCCTCCTGGAGCATATTATCCGGATTAATTTTGATACCGTTCCGCTACGCTATCGGGATATTGCTAAACAATTGGGTTTATCTGTCGATAATATAGACGATTCTGATCTGCTTGAATTGATTGTTGACCGGATCGTTTCGATGCGGGAAAGTTTACATATTCCCGCCAGCATTGTGGTGAATGCGCTTGATGCGAACACCGTCGATTATTTAGTAGCAAACGCCCTTAACGACCCATGTATGGTAACCAATCCACGGGTTTTGACAAAAGATGAGGTGAGAATTATCTATGGACGAATATTACAGCCCCAAAAATAAAAAAGAAATAACCCGGGAATCCATCATCGGACTTGGGGAAAACTCCTTTAAAAAAAATTACTACTCTGAATTGCAAACCAAACTGCTGGATTTGGAGCGGGTCAACAGCCGTACCAAGGCTTTAATTGCCACTATTCCAGATATTTTGCTGATCAGTAACGGCAAGGGCCAGATCACGCCATTAAACGCTTCATACAATAACGATTCCAATGTTATTTTGGAGATCATGCGAAACCGGATCCTGATGTCTGATTTAAAGCAGGTAATTGAACAAGTCAATGAAACGAAGGCACTGTCAACCTACTATTTTTCAATGCCATTTAATGAAACCCTGCATTATTTTGAAGTCCGAATCCAAATTTCAGCTTTTGAAGAGGTGCTGATTATGATCCGCGATATGACCGAACGGATCACCATGGAAAACAAACTTCGGGATATGGCTGAAAAAGATTCACTCACCCACGTTACCAACCGTTTGTTTTTTGAAACCGAACTGGCCAAAATAAATAGCCGGGATATTGAGAACTTAACCATTCTGCTGCTGGATATTGATGGTCTTAAATTTGTCAATGATACCCTTGGTCATTTAATGGGCGACCAGGTGATTGTTTCGGCCAGCCAGATGATCACTCAGAGTTTTCAAGCGTTGGGCATTGTTTCTCGGGTCGGCGGTGATGAATTTGGCGTCATTATCAAAAATCAACTGTCGGAAACAATTGAGGCCGCACTGGAAAAAATGAACGCCAACTTAATAATTTTCAATGAACTACCCGATGCAACCTTTAAGATATCCCTTTCCTATGGTTATTCCTATCATGCTTCTGGATCTGTTAATACCGATTTTCTTTTTCAGGAAGCTGATAATAACATGTACCAAAACAAATTACTGAAGGCGTCCAGCACCCGCAACAACCTCGTTAAGACGTTAATGAAAGCGCTGGAAGCCAAAGATTATATCACCGAAGGCCACACCAATCGGATGGATACATTGTCCACGCTCATTGGTCATGCCCTCCGTCTACCGCAAAATATCATGGATCGCATTCAGCTATTAACTAAATTTCATGATATCGGCAAGGTTGGCATTCCCGACAGTATTCTGAAAAAGCCGGCTGGTTTAACCCCGGATGAGTGGAAAGTCATGAAGACCCACTGCACCATCGGCGAACGCATCGCCAATGAGTCCTCAGAGCTCAAAGAAATTTCGCATCTGATTCTTAAACACCATGAACGCTGGGATGGTGCCGGTTATCCTCTGGGACTTACGGCTGAAGAGATCCCCATTGAATGTCGGGTTTTATCAATTGTGGATTCCTATGATGCCATGACCAATGACCGTCCTTATCGAGCAGCACTCACTCCCAACACTGCCATTAAAGAAATCCTTTCCTGCGCCGGATCTCAATTTGATCCCAAATTGGTCGGCATATTTGATCAGGTTATTGTTAAACATTTAAGGCCCCAGTAATTTTCACTTACTGAGGCCTTTGTTTTTTATTTTGTTGTTGCTTTTCCTTTATCTATCCCACTACTTGCGTGATTTTCCTCTTCCAGAATTATTTTTTCCAGGGCATCTACAACTGCCGGATCATAATGGGTTCCAACATTTCGTTTCATTTCTTCCAGTGCTTCCATTTTACTGATTGCTCTGCGATAGTTACTTTCTCTGGTCATATCGTCAAAACGCTCTCCCACCGAAATAATCCGGGATAGTTTGGGTATTTCTTTGCCTTTGAGTCCCTGAGGGTAACCGGTTCCGTCCCAGCGTTCGTGATGCCCCAGGACGATGTTGGCCAAATCAATGGTGTGGTCAAAGGCATTAAGGATTCGATAACCGACCACTGGGTGCATTTTCATTTCTTTGTAGGTGTCATTAATTTCGTACTCATTTTTATTGGCGACCTCTTTATCCAGAGCAACTTTTCCAATATCATGTAAGT
>JAKLQL010000578.1 GCA_022013395.1 Acetobacterium sp. | reverse complement strand
TGGATCATGCCGGTCAATTCGGAATGAATGACGAAGATTATCAGAAAATCCTCCAGATGTTACAAAGTCCTCACGGGGTGGTTTATATTACCGGCCCCACCGGTAGCGGTAAAACCACCACGCTATATATGATTCTGGAAATGCTCAGTCAACGAAATGTCAATATTGCCACCATTGAAGATCCGGTGGAGCGGAATCTGCCTAAAATCAACCAGACTCAGGTGAATATTCTGGCCGGACTGACCTTTGATACCGGGCTGCGATCAATCTTAAGACAGGATCCGGATATTATCATGGTTGGTGAAACGCGGGACTCGGAAACCGCCTCCATTGCCGTGCGATCGGCCATCACCGGCCATCTGGTGCTTTCCACCCTCCATACCAACGATGCCGTTTCAGCTGTGGTCCGCTTGCAGGACATGGGTGTCGAACCCTATATGGTCGCCAACTCACTCACTGGAGTAGTCGCTCAGCGGCTGGTGAAAAAAATCTGTCCCAATTGCCGGGAAGCCTATATTCCTTCAGAAATTGAGAAAGAGTTACTGGGCGAACTGCGACTGACTACTCTTTATCGCGGCAGGGGCTGTCATATGTGTAATAACACCGGCTATAAAGGGCGAACTGCGATTCATGAAATTCTGGCTATTGATAAGACCATCCGAACGATGATTTCCCGAAAAGAGCCGGTGGAAGATATTTATAGTTATGTGGAAGAAACCGGCAAGCTGATTCCGCTCAGGAAAAGCGTATCCAATTTAACCATCAATGGCATAACTTCGATGGAAGAATTCCTCAAATTATCATATTATGTCGAATAAGGAGCAGGCTCATGACAAGTTTTTTAGATTTGGTCAACTATGGCAGACGGAATGATTGCTCGGATATTCATTTATCCAGTGAATTGCCGCCAGTTTTTCGAAAAAACGGAAAACTTTATCAAAGTGATTTTGAACATAATCCCCAAATTATCCATAATCTGATTTTCAGCCTGTTAAACCCGGAGGAACGACAGATTCTCGAATCTGGTACGGATCTCGATTTTTGCCATGTGACCCCAGAAGGATTGCGCCAGCGGGTGAACATTTACAAACAGCAAGGCAGCTATGCCGCCGCCATCCGTTTGCTCAATGATACGATCCCCAGTTTTGAAGATTTAAAATTGCCGCCGATAATCAGAAAATTAGCCAGTGAGCCCCGGGGATTGATTCTGATTACCGGCCCCACCGGCAGCGGGAAGTCCACCACTTTGGCCTCGATGATTGACTATATCAACACCAACCGGGCGGTGCATATTTTAACGATTGAAGACCCGGTGGAATATAAGCACGAACATAAGCGCAGCATTGTCCATCAACGGGAAATCGGGGTGGATGCCAGCTCTTTTGCTGCGGCGCTGCGATCTTCACTGCGGGAAGATCCAGATGTTATTCTGGTTGGTGAAATGCGAGACTACGAAACCGTTTCGGCCGCCGTCACCGCTGCCGAAACCGGCCATCTGGTGTTATCTACCCTCCACACCATTGGGGCCGCCAATACCATTGACCGGATTATTGATGTGTTTCCCCCTCATAGTCAACAACAGATCCGCACCCAGCTTTCCAGCATCTTGAAAGGGGTCATTACTCAGCAACTGCTCCCGCTGGCCACTGGTGATGGGCGAATGGCCGCCCTGGAGGTACTGATTGGGACCGATGCAGTACTGAACCTGATTCGTGAGAACAAGACCCATCAACTGGCCTCGGTGATGCAGACTGGCGGACGGGATGGCATGAAAACCCTTAATGCCGATTTAGCGATGCTGGTGCGGGATCAAAAAATTACCTATGATGTCGGTTTGGAATGGGCCAGTGATAAACAGGAGTTCAATCAGTATTTTGGGAATCGATAAAGAGTAACACAAACCGAAAAAAACACCCTGAAAGCTCTGAGAGATATCGTTTTGTTTGATCAAATAGCAATTTAATCGTTTTGAGAGAAAAAATACCATCGTTGAGATATTCAGTGATGGTATTTTTGTTACTCGAAAAATCAAAAAATGATTAGAAAAAAGGGGTGATTCGCAGAATTTGAAGGAGTTTTCAGGCATAAAAATACTAAAAAGATGTTTAACAAACCGTGAAAAAAGAGAATGAGGTGGAAGACGTCGTAAAAAATACGAATAAAACGAAAATTATATAGACAAAAATAACTGCTATTTAAAAACTGACAGTAAAAAAGTGTACCGGGAGTAAAAAATTGCCATTGTATATATTTTAACATTTGAACGAAGATGTATTGTTAAAATATATACAATAACAAAAAATACACGCAAATATCAAGAAAAAGCCCGCGTTAATGCAATCAGGTAGTGGATTGAGCAGGGTTAAGGCCACGGAGGGGTAAACCCCGATAAGGTGAATTTTTACCTTGAAATTTTGAAAAGATAACCTCGTATAAATTCCAGATTTCCTATTGTAATTAATTTTCCTAAATGTATAATTAAGAGCGGTTAGAAGAAAGCCCTATATAATATTAGGAAGAAATGATCTTTTGAATTGATAATCCCATATTAGGAGCTGAGGTAGCATCGAATGATCGAAAGAGAAAGATGATCTTAATCAGGCAATTCATTTCAATGAATTTTAAGGCCAGTAAGTAAAAGAAAAAAACGATAAGGGTAAAATTTATCCAATT
>JAKLQL010000577.1 GCA_022013395.1 Acetobacterium sp. | reverse complement strand
ATGTAGATTATTGCATTGTCTGTTAATGATGATTCCATTATTGTGTTATCACCATATAGACATTCTAGAAATCCAGCACGGCTTAATTCGTTAGCAGTTTCGAGCGTATCATTGAGAGACCAATTTGGAGTTAATTTGTTTTGAATTTCTTCGCAATTACCAAATTGTTTAGCTATATATTTGTCAATGTCATTTTTTCTGGCTTCACAATAAGCCTTATACATGAGGCAAATGAGGGCATCAGAATCTTTTGTAAGTTTAATATCAGACATTTCAATACTCCTTTCAAACTATTTCAGATAAAAACTGATATTTCTATTATAGGAGTGTGAACAAAAAGAAACAACAGTAAAATTAAAAGCTAGTAGGAGGTAAGCAAGATGGAAAATGAAATAATTCAGAGTAATGAACCCAAAAGCGTCACAGTTAAAGAAGCTGCAGAGCTTCTTGGTAAATCTGAACAGTTCGTAAGAGTTGCACTGCAAAGGGGGATATTGCCCATTGGGGTAGCTCTGAAAACAGATGAGAGTAACAGACGATATAACTACCATATTTCACGCAAAAAGTTAAATGAGTACATTTAGATGAGGGGGGAGAATGTAAAGAATTGAGCGTGGGTCAAGTTGAGGTGTATGAAGGGGAACGGGAGAATTTATTATCTATAATTTAATTTTATGCGAAAGGACCAAAAAAGAACATGAAAGAATCATGCAAAAGTATCTACCGGATCTGTAGGGATCGTGCCGGGTTGACCCAGGAGGTCGCTGCCCCAAAACTTGGGATCTCAGTACGTGCCCTGGGAAACTATGAAGCTTATTCATTGGAGGTTGGCAAAAACATGCCACCGGAGGACATCATTTTAACAATGTCAAAAATATACGGTACACCATGGTTACCGTTGATTCATCTTAAAGAAAACACCTTGATCGGCAGAGCAATATTCCCGGAAGTGGAATTGACAGACCTACCACTGGCATTTCTAAAGTTTCAAGCAGAAATAGGTGATATACAACCTTTGGAAAGTGAAATGCGAAAGGTTATCCTAGATAATCATATCGATGATCATGAGCTAGAAACCTCAGAAACATTTATAAAAGAATTGATGGAGGGCATTATGTCCGGATGGAGTTTAATTTTCTCCGCAATAGAAAAAAGACCGTTGCTCGAACAACGATCTCAAGTGTTTACCCTAGGCAGGTAAAGATTCTTTTATAAATTTTATCATAAAAAAATGCGTTTGTATAGTGGGAGAAAGGTTGGGATGAAGAAAAATAGAACGAGTGATGAGGATAAGATTCAGTATCTGAAAATGCTGTCTCTCTATGAAAGGGAATCAACACGTCAAAAAGGCGATGAGAAATTTAGAAAGATGATTAACCGGTTCCGGAAAAGTATAAAACTGGAACCGGAATATTTGGAGGATAAACCATGAACTTTACAATTCAAAAAGTAATCGAAATCTTGGAAAAGAAGGGCTTTGACATTGAAGAGCTTGAAAATAATGGAGTGCTCCATTGCATAGCACCAGGTTATAAAGAAATCAAAATTAAAACGGATGGTGTTACCCATTATTTTAAAGTGCTAACGAAATACACCACAAAACTGGAAAAAGCACTGGAATGGGCAGGTGTTGATAATCTGGAGGATGTGGCGTGAATTATAGTTTTGATATTGGTGTGGCTGAAAAGCTGGGGGTTAATGCTGCAATTGTCGTTCAAAACCTTCAGTTTTGGATTAAAAAGAATGAAGCCAATAACAAGCATTTCCATGATGATCGCTACTGGACATTTAACAGCATTAAGGCATGGAAAGATTTATTTCCATTCTGGTCAGATCGTCAAATCCGGAAAATTTTGGATGATTTGATCGAAAAAGGAATCATCATAAAAGGCAATTATAATGAATTAAAGTATGATCGTACTTTGTGGTATGCATTTACAGATTATGGCATTTCCATTTTACATAATTGTCAAATGAAAGTGACAGATTTGTCAAATCGAAGTGACAAGAAGGTCGAACCTATACCAGATATAAACACAGATATAAACACAGATATAAACACAGATATAAACACAGATAGAGAGAGTACCCCCGAAACAACAGAAATTGAAATCGCAGGAAAACCGGAAAAGGTGGAACTGAATAATGTGGTGGTGGAATTCAATCAGGTAGTTTCGCGTCTGCCAAAGGTAATGCCAGCCTTGACAACTAAGCGACGGAATACCATCCAACAGCGGATAAAGGAGCATGGACGGGAAGCGGTCAGCGTTTGCTTTGACAAGACTGACAAAAGTGATTTTCTCTGTGGGGTGAATGATCGGGGATGGAAAGCAAGCTTTGACTGGATCATGAAGCCAGAGAACTTTGTCAAGATCCTTGAGGGGAACTATGATAACAAAACCCAGATCCCCCAAAATATACCTTGTCAGCCATATGCGTATGATAGCAGCTTTAATCCGGAGGACTCACTATGATGGAATTAATTAACATCGAGGAAATCAGCAGAACATGCAGCATTGTGGACATTAATGATTATGTCAAAGATGGACTGATCTACTGCCATAAATGTAATACTCCCAAGGAGGTTGTTCTTGATTTTCTGGATAAAACACGTAAAGTATTTTGTATTTGTCAATGCGAAAAGCAGGAACGGGATTTAAAGGCAGAAGGGTTTGTTGCATTGCAAGAAAAAGAGAATATTCGGCATTTGCAGACCATGGGCATTCAAGATGATGCCTTCAAGAAATGGACGTTTGATAAGGATGACGGGGAACAACCAAACCTTGAAATGGCGCAGATCTATGCGGATAACTTTATGAATGATTTTTATAAAACTGGCATGGGCATGATATTTTGGGGGGATGTTGGTCGCGGGAAAACATTTACGGCTGCATGCATTGCAAATCAATTGATTGAGAATAATGTACCTGTTATGATGACGAGTTTTGCCAAAATCGTGGACGATATCTTTTCAATTCAAGACAAAGCAGGATATTTCAAGGAGTTCAATCGTTATAAGCTCTTGATCATTGATGACCTGGGAGCCGAGCGACAGACGGATTATGCGATGGAACAGGTCTACAAAGTTGTCGAT
>JAKLQL010000576.1 GCA_022013395.1 Acetobacterium sp. | reverse complement strand
ATAACAAACATCCACCCCCATGGGAAATAGTGATAACGTTCCCATAAAATGTTCTTCCAGACCAGCCCGGAGTTGCTGAACCGAGTCATAAATATACTCTGGTCCGATAAAACCGACCACTGACATCACATAAAATGGATCATACCGTCTGGCGTAGCCATAAGTCCGGGCTTCCAGAGTCAGCATATCAACCCCGAGATGGGCGTCAGCGGAAAGTTCTGATCCTTCTCCGGTTTCAAAATACATAATGTTTCGACCGCCAGAAACACATTCCCGTTTTCCAAGATCATAAGCATCATCTAACATGGTGGTGGTGACGCCGAAGGATTCATTAGCTTTTTGAGTTCCGGCAATGGATTGGAAAATCATATCCAAGGGTGCACCTTTTTGAAGGGCGGCCATTTGCGTGGTGATGTGAGAAAGAACACAATTTTGGGTGGGTATCTCCCATTTCATTCTAAAATCATATAATTTATGGAGCAAAAATGAGGTTGATTCGACAGTATCCTGAACCGGATTGAGCCCCAGCATGGCATCGCCGACTCCATAGGCAAGGGCTTCATAGAGTTCTGCAAAAATGCCGTCGATATCATCGGTCTGATGATTTGGCAACGCCCGATTGGCGGCTATTCCCCGCTGGCCGATGGTTGTTACACAGGTTGCTACATTATCAATTTTCTTAGCCACATAAATTAGATCCATATTTGACATAATTTTGGTGACGGCGGCAATCATTTCTGAGGTTAACCCTGTTGCGATCCGTTGAATAATCGGACCAGTCGATGAGTACAGCATCATGAAATCGCGTAATTCTCCAACCGTCCAGTTTTTTATTTCCCGATAAACAGCTTCATTTACCTGATCTTGAATAACCCGGGTAACATCATCAAGTTCATATGGAACCGCGGGATTATTACGAAGGTCTGACAACAGCATGTCCGCCAGGACAATTTTTGCAGCCGCTCGTTCTTCAGTTGACCCTGCTGCCAACCCAGCCAGTTGATCCCCTGACTTCTGCTCGCTCGCTTTTGCCTGAACTTCATTAACATTTTTGAACTGATAGGTTTTTCCAAACAATACGGTTTTTAGTTTCATACTTTCACTCCTTATTTTTTTGACCATCATTCTTATAACAATCAATATTTTCTTTAGTTCAGCTTCCTGATTAACTGATCAAAGCGCCGATTACTATGGGGTTATAAACCTCAGGTTGTTCACAAACTACCGTACCGACCAATTGTTAATCAGTTGTACCCAAAGGGCAGACCCTGTGCGCACAATTCGTACAGGCTATCGCCGTGTTCGCCTTGAGGCACACAACACGATACAACAATTGTCGGTACTACGTTTATTTATCTTCGGTCTCAGTAATAATCCATGCTTTGAACAGTTAATAGATTGGCCAAACCGATGTTAAAAATTTATTTCATAGTATTTTCATACTTAATGAACGCTTATCTTCGGGAGTACCCGAACCTTATTTGAAAATCAGGGTTTTTACCGCTACCGGTAAGACCATGCCGCCGGCAATGGGATTGCCGATGTCGATGTAATCCCCATCCCTGACGATGACACTGTCAATACAGATCACTGGATGGTTATTATTCATGATTCGTTTGATTGTCTGTCCCAGAACTTTTGCGATATCCTCTTCGGAGATAATGATGATCGGATAATCATGTCTGATTATTTCCTTAAGCCCTTTGACCAATTCTTCGGCACATGTTTCAATTTGTCTGAAAGACGGTGAGTTGATTCCTTGAAAAGCAATGGCAACCTGTTGAAATTCATCTTCCAGTTTGAACCATTCAATTCGCTTTGATACCTCCTGGGCAATTTCGTTGATATTGTTTTTATCGGTAAATGGTATTCGTACCACTGGAATGTTTTTTATCGGTAATACGGATTCGTCATAGGATACGGTGCTGCCGCTAATGTCAGTGGTGTGTGAACCGGCCCCAACGACAGTGGCGCGAATGGTTTCTTCAGCATCCAGCACCTGTAATTTAGTAAACAATTCCGAATGTCGGATCTCTCGACCCAAAATGATTCCCATATCCTGATATTTATAAACATCTTCATTTTCATCATAGTGATAGATGATGTCTGCTACACCACCAGAAAAGGTGATATATTGGATCGGCTTATTTATTTCCATGTCCTCAATGGTCAGCATCATTTTGTAATAGTGGTCTTTGGGCCTGATTCCCACAACCATTTCCAGCTGATGAACCATTATTCTTGCCAGTTTTACCAAACTCTTTTCGTCAGCCTGTTGACCCAATTCAATTCCCAGCTTTTCGTGTTCGATAATTTGTTTTAACTTTTCATTGATATAGATTATTTTTCCCTGGGCATCCAGTTTAACTTGCCGGCCGCCGATATCCAGACAGCCTGTGCTGGCGGTTACCCCATGATCAAAAACCACTACATTTGAGGTGCCGCCGCCGATATCAATGTTTGCCACGGTGGTGCTGTGCTCTTTGGAAATCTTATCTGAGCCTGCCCCTTTGCCGGAAATGATGCTTTCTAAAACCGGTCCTGCGGTTGCCACCACAAAATCTCCGGCATAACCACTGAGTTTATGTAAAACTTCACTGGCGTTGGCCCGGCGAGCAGTTTCACCGGTAATAATCACGGCACCGATATCGATGTCTTTTTTTTCGATACCTGCCAAATAAAACTCTTTGTCGATTATTTTCATCACTTCATTCATATCGATACGATCATCAGAGGTCAAGGGTGTAAAATATATTTCACTACGATAAATGATCCGTTTTCCAATAATTTCAATCCGCGCGATGTTAAAACTTGATGCCATATTTTCAAGCAGAATCTTTGTAAATACCAGCTGAGTGGTGGATGTCCCGATGTCGATCCCAACACTTAAAATCTCCTGACGTTTGAAGTTTTCCATAATTTTCTACCTCTGGTTTCAACATAAATTTGTAATTTCGAAACTTAATTGTCTAAACTGATCACCATTATTTGCTTGTCCTCACAATGACTGATTTAATAGATTGTGATTAAAAAAAGACGCAGCTTAAAGTTTAAATATCAACTGTTTGATACCTAACTTTCAAGCTGCGTCGCTTTTTTCATTACCTCGTTGCAATGAACTATTCAATTTTTATAACTACTAATTTTTTACTTTTTAACTTT